>CANGEZ010000058.1 GCA_947452875.1 Chitinophagaceae bacterium | reverse complement strand
TTTTACTTTCTTATTATTTATTTTTCAGCCACAAAGGCACGAAGGCACAAAGTAACACGAAGGTTGGGGGGTGATGTATTTTAATTCATGAGAAAATGAAAATTTGATTTCCTAAATCCAACTTTTACATTTAATATTTTACATTCGATATTTTACATTAATTATTCTACCGCTTTTATTTAAGTTTGCTGATAATTAAATCTCCATGAAGTACAGAATTTATTTTCTTTTGCTATTGACTGTCATTTGTCAATCAGTTAGCGCGCAGCAACAGGATTCATTGTTTATCAAACAAATATTCAATGAAGTGATGACGAATGCCAATGCGTATGAAGATCTTCGTTTTATATGTAAAAAAATCGGACCTCGTTTGAGTGGATCTGCAAACGCAGCTAAGGCAGTTATTGAAACAGCCAGAATGATGAAAGAAGCAGGTGCGGACACCGTTTATTTGCAACCTTGCATGGTACCGCATTGGGTTCGGGGCGAAAAAGAATCAGGTTATGTTACATTGATGAATGGAGAAAAAAGACAATTGAAATTATGTGCATTGGGTAATTCTAAAGGAAGTTCTAAAAATGGTGTGAGCGCAGAAATCATCGAAGTGAAATCCATACAACAAATTAAAGAATTGGGTGAAAAAAATATCAAAGGGAAAATAGTATTCCTCAATATTCCCATGAACCCAACTTACTTATATACATTTCATGCATATGGTGAAAGTGGAGTTGCCAGATGGAGCGGTCCTTCTGAAGCGGCGAAATACGGAGCTATAGGAGCGATGGTTCGTTCATTGGCAAGTAACGCCGACGATTACCCGCACACAGGAGTGATGAGTTATAATGATTCATTTCCAAAAATTCCTGCGGTGGCTATCAGTACAAATGATGCAGAATGGATAAGCGCCCAATT
Organism: Chitinophagaceae bacterium; assembly: GCA_947452875.1. Classification (GTDB taxonomy): domain Bacteria; phylum Bacteroidota; class Bacteroidia; order Chitinophagales; family Chitinophagaceae; genus Ferruginibacter. The sequence continues at coordinate 9,158 of CANGEZ010000058.1, read as the reverse complement.
AAAAAATAATAAAGTAATTAAAGGCTGGTTTAAAACATCTTGTGAAATGTTAGCGGATGTTCCTTCTGCCAATGTCGTTGGAGAAATCAGAGGTACTGAATTTTCAAATGAAATCATCACCGTTGGCGGTCATTTAGACAGCTGGGATTTAGCAGAAGGCGCGCATGATGATGGCACTGGATGTGCTCAGTCTATTGAATTATTAAGAACATTCAAGTCGATTGGATACAAACCAAAAAGGACGTTAAGAATTGTGATGTTCATGAACGAAGAAAACGGCAGCAGGGGCGAAGAAGCTTATTTCAAAGCGGCAAAGGAAAATAAAGAGAAGCATGTATTTGCCGTAGAAAGCGATGCTGGTGGATTTAGTCCTAGCGGTTTTGGAACTGACATGACAACTTCACAATTTGCAAAAGTCATTTCATGGAAACATTTTTTTGAAGACTACGATATCAATAAATTCTCTAATGATGGCAGTGGTTCTGACATCGGTTCATTGAAAGAATTAGGAACAGCGTTAGCGGAATTACGTCCAGATAGTCAACGTTATTTTGATGTACATCATGCCAAAACAGATGTATTTGAAGCGGTAAGTAAAAGAGAGCTTAATCTAGGCGCGTTTGCTTTAGCAGCATTTGCTTATTTGGTTGATCAGTATGGTTTCTAAATGAAATTAGGCTTGTAATAAAAATATGACGGGGATTTTGTGTAACTCTGGTTTGTTCTGTTTCCATGCATTTGCCGTTCTGGTTTCAATTCGTTCATGCTTTCCCGTTATATCAACACCGATGCAGATTTTTGTTTTGCCCTCGCATTGTTGCAGTAATGATTCTAATAATTGGTTGTTGCGATATGGCGTTTCAATAAATATTTTGGTGCTGTTGTTTTTGGATGATTCTATTTCGAGTGATTTTATTTTTTTTATTCTTTCTGTGTTATCGATGGGTAAATAGCCTACGAATTCAAACTGTTGTCCATTCAATCCACTAGCCATTAAGGCGAGCAAAATTGAACTTGGCCCAACGAGAGGTTTTATAATACATTTCATTTCCTGTGCAACTGCAATAAGTACTTGTCCGGGATCGGCAATACCAGGGCAACCGGCTTCACTGATGATGGCAATATTTTTTCCTTTTGAAATAGCGCTTTTAAATGTACTAATTTGTTCTGCCTCTGCTTTATGTATCGTATGCCATTCGAAATTATCGATGACAATTGTATTATCCATGGCTTTAAGAAAACGTCTTGTTGTTCTTTCATTTTCTGCAAAGATCACTTCACAGTTTTTTACGGCATCAATTACATAAGGAGGAATCGTTTCTTTTGCATCTTCTGCAAGAAAACAAGGTATGAGATAAACAGTTGACATTAGCTATTGATTACGTTGGTTTCTTTGGCTTTGTGTAGACTTAAAGTTGCAGCAATTACTGCATAGCTTGGCGCAAATAACCAGCCGATTATGGGAACAAAATGAAATAGATAAAACACCATCCCATTGCCAATAGCGAGTCCACGGTGATGGCCAATTAAATCAATACTGGCGTTGACATCAAGTTTGTTTCTTTCGCTGCTATAATCCAGCATGGAAAATCCCATATAATAACAATCAAGAAAAAACACGACAAGTGGAGTAATCCATCCAATCAATGGAATCAATGAAACAATCAGCAAGGCCAGCATATAAATGGTTTGCCATGACATGTTTCGCAATGCAATTCTAATTCCTCTTATAATGTCTGTGTACAATTGGGGGAAGCTGAAAGGAAAATCTTTGCCTATCAAGATGCTTTCTGTTTTCTCACTTAGGTAAGCAAATACTGGCGAGCCAATTATGAGAAACATAAATTTGAAAAACGAGAAATAGAAAATCAGTAAGAGTAAGTGTATGAAAATCTGACCGATGATGAAAAAGAAACTCAGCCAAGTGCCTTCCATATGATCGAGCCATTTTTTTACACCAAACTTAGTAAGCATCCAAGCTGTAGCATTATTGCTAGAATGCCAGAAGAAATAAAATCCAACTACGAATAAAATCGAATACAAAAGTCCGGGTATCAAAATCCATTTCCAGAGTTTATTTTTTTTAATAAACTGATGGGCTTCAAAATAAGATTGTATGGAGATGATGATTTCTTTGAGCATAATGAAAACTAATGCTTATCGGATTGAACCAATACAATTAATGAAACAATAATCTTCGGGGATTTGATTAAAACCTTGGACAAGGAATGCCCTTGCTTTCCGGTGGACGTTTGATGTAGATGATGGAGAATTCAGTGCCACCTGCACTATTGGTTGCAGATTTCAAGCCGCTTATATTGACATCGTAAGTAGCACCAATTCTAAGCCCTCCAATTTCTAAACCTAAATAGGGTATAACGGCATCGTTTACACGCATCCAAGAACCCACATAAACATTTGTTGGTTTTTCATCGTCTCCATTTGCATTAATGGATAGTGTACCACCAATAACAGTTTCGCTGGCTTTGTTTTGAAATTGTTGAATGAATGAAACATTTACTCCAACTACATCAGATATGGCAAATGAGCCACCACCATGAATTGTAGCTCTGTTACTCAAATACCAATTGTTATTTTGTTTGAAACTTAATTTTGGACGATTGATATGATACATCGAAAGACCAATGTAATAATTGTTTTCACCGTTGCTGGAACCTGAGTACAACAAACCGGCATTCATATCAAAGTAATTTCTTGAGTTATTGCCATTGGTAAGTGCAGTAGTTCCTAAATAGTCATTTGATGTACCATGAACAAATCCATTTTGAGTTAATTCGTCTTCGAAAAATAGCTGACTTGTATTTAAAACTAGATTAGAATAAGTGCCCTGGAATCCAGCTCCGATGGTATTGTAACCACTTTCATCAAGAGCTTTGTGGTAAGATAGTGACACTGAACCATAATTTAATTTAAGTGCTCCATTTGCACTAGCATCCGTTAAACCTGAAATTCCAACACCAAAAACATCTCCTTCAGGGATTTTATTTTTCATGATTGGGAAATCAACAGATGCACTTGAAGTAATATATGCTTTAGGTATTGACACCCATTGATTTCTATTATTTGCTGCAACTCGCCAAACCCCTTCAAATTTTCCCGTAAAAGCCGGGTTCAAAGTAAGTGGTGATGCGAAAAATTGTGAAAAATGTGGATCTTGTGCTTGTACATTTAATCCAAACAAAACAAAACCAATAAGTTGAAAGATTTTTCTCATGTTGAAAATGCTTATCCGTAAAGATAATAAATTCAGTTTAAAATGATGCTGAAAAAATTGAAAGTTTGGGAGTGATTTAGGATAGGTTTTTGAGGGGAAAATCAAAATTTAAAAGTAAAAAGTAAAAAAGGGTAATTAGGGGTGGAAAATTTCTAGTTTTCAATTTCAATTTTCGAATTTCTATATACGCAACGTCCCTTGCAGGAGACATTGCTGAGAAGAGAGCCAATCCAGCTTATCCAGCCTATCTAGCCTATCCAGCATCCAATATCTAGTATCCAGTATTCCCCCATCAATGCTGTAGCTTCAACCCATACGCCAAATCCCCGGCGTCTCCCAAACCCGGAACGATATATCCTTTGTCTGTCAATTCGTTGTCTATTGCGCCACACCAGATTGTAGCTTCTGGAAATGCAGCTTTTACAAAGTCGATTCCTACAGTGCAGGCGATAGCACATACAATATGCAAATCTTTTATGTTGCCAACGGCCTTTAAATGTTCGATTGCTTTTACAAGAGACGCTCCGGTTGCCAACATCGGATCGCTGACAATTACAGTTCTGCCTTCCAAATCAGGACAGCTCATGTATTCCATACTGATTTCAAAACTACCGTCAGCATGATGTTTCCTGTAGGCAGTTAAAAATGAATTATCCGCACGGTCAAAATAATTAAGCAAACCATGATGCATGGCCAATCCTGCTCTTAAAATAGTGGCCAAAACCGGTTGGTCTTTCAATACCTGAACATTGGCTTGCCCTATAGGAGTAGTGATTGTTTTTTCAACAGTTTCCAATTGTTTGCTGATTTCGTATCCAGCCACTTCCGCTATTCTTTCGAGATTTCTTCTGAAGCGAAGTCTGTCGTTTTGAACTTCAATATTTCTCAAATCACTTACCCAGTTGCTCACTAGTGAATGCTGTGCGCTTAAATTAATTACCATTTTATTATTTATAAACTTTTAAAAATAGATGAATGATGCGGACTATTACCAACAATCATTTTTAAATTAACAAACAAATCTAAAATAAAATAAACGAGTAGGACTATTTTTGTTGCATTGTTTTAAAAAATCATCCCATTATGATAAAAAACTTTCTGTTATCAGCAATTGCATTGATGTTCATTGTTTCTTGTAATAATCAAAAGACTGGGGATAAATCAAAAGATCCATACAAAAGCAGTAAGCTTACAATTGAACAAATCGAACAGCAAAATCCACTTCGTTTCCTTGAAGTTTCTGGTAAAGACAAACATAATTTAATTGGACAAACAGTAGTAAAAGGTGAGATTGCCAATAAAGCAACAGTCGTTACGTACAAAGATATTTCCGTTTCCATCAAATTCATCAGCAAAACAGGAGCCGTTCTTGAAGAAGATGAAGAAGTGATTTATGAAGAAGTAAAACCTGGTAGCAACATCAATTTCAAGTCTAAATTTTTTGCTCCCAAAGGAACTGAAGAGGTAAAGATGAAAATTATTAAAGCGGTTTCAGTTCACTAATTCATGATTTTAAATTGATCTCCATCAAAAAGGCCCTTATCACTTAATTTCAAATGAGGGATTACAAGTAGTGCCATAAATGATAACGTCATGAAAGGCGCATTCAAATGACTTCCGAGATTTGTTTTTACAAATGCATCGATTTCGGTGTAAGCTTTTGCCACTTCGTAACCATTTTCTGTACTCATCAAACCTGCTACTGGCAAGGCTAATATTTTCTCTTCAGTTTCATTAACTGCCGATACGCCGCCGCCACAGCGAATTACAGCATTTACGGCTTTGCAAATACTTTCATCATCAACGCCCACTGCTACAATATTATGACTATCATGTGCAACCGAAGAAGCAAGAGCACCTTTTTTAATACCAATATTTTTTATAAACGATTTTGCGATTGGTGCTTGATGATAACGGTTAACTACAACGATTTTCAAAATGTCATTTTCAACATCAGCTATTACTTCATCATTGGTAATTTTTGGAGTAACAAAAATTTTATTGGTAATCAGCTGACCTTCCAGCGCTTCAATTACAGGAATTTTATTTTCGCCATTGAAAAGAAATTTAAAATCTGCTTTTTCTTTTTCCTGACAATTGAATTGATTGATGACAATTGCTTTATTGGGATTTAAAAATGATTTTCCATTTTTAGCAACGAGTTCACCGTTGATGTATGTTTTTAAAACTTCAAATTGAATAAGATTTTTTATTTGAATAAAATCTGCTGGATGGCCCACTTTCATAATACCCACATTCATTTTGTAATGTTCAACTGGATTGATGCATGCGGCTTGCAATACTTTGAAAACATCAATTCCTTTTGCAACAGCTCGTGCACAAAGCTGGTTGATATGGCCATCAGCAAGACTATCCGGATGTTTATCGTCGCTGCAAAACATCATGTTTTCATAATGTTCATGCATCAAATCAATCAGGGCTTCGAAATTTTTTGCGGCGCTGCCTTCTCTAATCAAAATTTTCATACCAAATGAAAGCTTATCCAAAGCTTCTTCAGCAGTAAAACATTCGTGGTCGGTGCTGATGCCAGCGTCGATATATTTTTTTGCATCGCTTCCTCTTAGGCCTGGTGCATGTCCATCCACAGGCTTATTGTATTTTTTTGCCAACGCTATTTTTTTCATTACCTCTTCATCTTCAAAAAGCACACCTGGAAAATTCATTATTTCGCTGAGGTATCTGATCTCATCCATTTGTAGCAATTGTTCAACCCCGTCTGAATTGATTGCAGCACCTGCAGTTTCAAAAATGGTGGCAGGTACACAACTAGGTGCACCGAAATTGAATTTGAAAGGAACGGTTTTTCCATTTTCAATCATGTACGTTACACCCTCAAGTCCACATACATTGGCGATTTCGTGCGGGTCGCTTATTGTGCCCACGGTTCCATGAACAACGGCAAGTCGGGCGAATTCGGATGGCACCAGCATGGAGCTTTCGATATGCACATGGCTGTCGATAAAACCAGGAAGGAGATATGATTCGTTTATTCTTTCTTCACCGATTTCTTTGATGTTCGAGATGATGCCCTCAGTAATTTCAAGCTCTCCCCAATAAATATTTCTTGATTTGATGTCAATGATATTTCCTGCGATTGTAAATGTTGTCATCTTAATTGTGTTTTAAAAATCAATCCAATAAATCAGGTCTTCGTTGTTGTGTTCGTTTTACTGATTCTTCATGTCGCCATTCATCAATCAATTTGTGATTTCCACTCATCAGTACTTCTGGTACTTTCCAATCACGGAATGTTTCAGGTCGTGTATATACAGGAGGGGCGAGTAAGTTATCTTGAAACGAATCGCTCAGTGCAGAAGTTTCGTCATTGAGAACACCTGGTATTAATCGGCCAATCGCATCCGTTAGTATAGCTGCTGCAAGCTCACCACCACTCAACACATAATCACCAACAGAGATTTCTCTTGTAATAAAATGATCTCTGAAGCGTTGATCAACGCCTTTGTAATGGCCGCAAATCAGCAATAGATTCTTTTTCAAAGAAAGGGTATTGGCTATTTTTTGATTAAAAGTTTCGCCATCAGGTGTCAAAAAAATTACATCATCGTATGTTTTATCTTTTTGTAAACTTTCAACTGCATTTGCCAGCGGTTCTATCATCATCACCATTCCAGCGCCACCACCGAAGGGATAATCATCAACTTGAGCGCGGGCATAGGTTGTATAATCTCGCAGGTTGATCACATTTACTTTCAGCAAACCTTTATCCTGCGCACGTTTCATGATGGAGTGAGAGAAGGGTCCACTGAGTATGTCTGGTACAACTGTGATGATGTCGATGTTCATAATTTTAAAGCCCCCTCAATCCCCCAAGGGGGAAGTTTATTATGTTTTGTTATTAATATTTGTATGCTTGGACCCCTAAGTCTCACAAGGGCGAATTTTATTATGTTTTATTATTTATCGCAATCTTATCGCGCCAATCAACTTCCCCCTTTGGGGGATTGAGGGGCCATTTCATTTTCATCACTCTCCCAAAAATTCATCCAAATCTCTTTTATTTTTCTTTGTTGGTCTGCCGATTTTACTCATCCTCTTACCGGTGTGAAAAACTGCTGCTTCAAATTTGATTCTTTCGGTTTCTTCAACCGGTGTGATGTCTGTATAATAATTTACAGCTTCTGTATATTTTAATCTGTTGTATAATTTCTCTTTTACTTTAATTACCCATTTCCGGTCGCTTGTTTTTATTTCATATTCATCACCGATATTGATGTTTTTGGAAGCTTTTACATTTTCGCCATTTGATTTTACTCTTCCTTTATCACATGCTTCTGCAGCCATAGTTCTAGTCTTGAACAAACGAATAGCCCACAAGTATTTATCGATTCTTAATTTTTCTTTTTCCATTATTTGAAAAGCGTTGGTAAAATTAGGTTTCTTTTCAAAGCAAATAATGATTTTTCCTTTAGTATTTACTATTTTTATCGCTGATAATTTTACATAAACGATTCGAAATGACAATTCTAAAAAAACTAATCAGTTTCATTTTAATACTAGTTTCTTTTTCAGCAATAGCCCAGCGTGATGCCATCAATTGGACTAAGGATGGCCTTTCCTATTATCAAATCTCACAAGGGAATATTGTTAAAACAGATCCCAAAAAAAATACAACTGCCATAGTTTTAAAAAAAGAATCCATGATTCCACAGGGAGAAACTGTTGCATTAAATCCTGAAAAATATTTTTTTAGTAATGATTACAGCAAAGTATTGTTGTTTGTAAATACGGCAAAAGTATGGCGATATAATACCCGTGGAGATTATTGGGTTGCAGACTTGATTACCGGTAAGCTTAAGAAATTGGGCAACAACTTACCTTCACAATCTCTCATGTTCGCTAAGTTTTCTCCTGATGGTAAGCAAGTGGCCTATGTAAGTGAACATAATATATTTAGTGAAGATTTAGTTTCAGGAAATACCAAGAAACTAACGGTAGATGGTACACGAAAAATGATCAATGGCACATTTGACTGGGTGTATGAAGAAGAGTTTGGTTGCCGTGATGGTTTTAGATGGTCTCCGGATAGCAAGCAAATCGCATATTGGCAAGTAGATGCAAATAAAATTCGAGATTATTACATGTTAAATACCACTGATTCTGTTTACTCATCTGTTGTTCCTGTTGAATATCCAAAAGTTGGACAGCCGCCATCTCCGGTTAAAATTGGTGTGGTGTCATTAGCAAATGGAATGACAAGATGGATGAAAATTGAAGGAGATCCTCGTCAGAATTATTTAACAAGAATGGAATGGAGTGATGCCAATGAATTAATTGTTCAGCAATTGGACAGAAAACAACAGGAAAGCAAGTTGTTGTATTGCAATACAAATGATGGAAGTGCCAGAACTTTCTGGGCAGAAAATGATAATGCTTGGGTGGACATGAACACTGATAATCCAGTTGGATGGAAATGGGTTAATAATTATCAGGATTTTCTTTGGGTAAGTGAGAAAGACGGATGGCGTCATATCTATAGAATCAGCAGAGATGGAAAAAACACAACATTGTTAACCAAAGGAGATTATGATATTGGAGAAATCAAAGCTATAGATGAGGCTAATAATTTTATTTACTTCACAGCCTCTCCTTCGAATGCGACTCAATTGTATTTATATCGTGTACGCATTAACAATAGCAATTTGAAAATTATAAAAGACGATCCAGAAGAATTGGTCAGCAATCCGGCATTAAAAGGAACACATACTTACAACATTTCTCCTGGAGCAAAATTGGCCATTCATAATTTTTCAAATTTCAATACTCCTGAAGTTTCTGAATGGATTAGTTTACCTGAAAACAAACCCTTTAGTGTAGAAGGAAGTATTGTTAAAAACTTGAAGACGGATCCTAACATGAATGTTGAATATATCAAGGTGACAAC
>CANGEZ010000057.1 GCA_947452875.1 Chitinophagaceae bacterium | reverse complement strand
TTGAAGTGTAAAGATTGTGTTGTTGCTGAAATTAGCTGATAAACCTAATCCTGCAGGAACATAAGCACCAAATTTGCTGCTGTACATTCCAAGGCCTAAACCAGCAGTAACAAAAGCATTGTATTTGCTTTCATCATTGAAAGCATAAGCATTTACAGTTGGTTCGATTTCAAATCCAACTTGGTTGTACTTGGTTGTGTATTGATTTCTGTCAACTGCACTATAGTTGTGGAACATCATTGTTGCTTTACCCGAAAGATCAACATGATGAGCTAAAGTTTGCCAGTAAGAAACTGAAAAACCTAAGTCTTGATCTTTGAAACCTGCAAGAGATTTAGTACCGGTGTTATCTTTCCACGATTGAGGAGAATTAACATCGATTGAATTAAAATGAATACCTGCAAGTCTTCTTTTATTTGCAGATGAATTGCTTTTTTGAGCAAATGAGAATGTAACTAAAGCCAAGAAAGATAATAACAATGTGAATTTTTGTTTCATAAACGCTAGTTTTAATTTTAGTTTTTTCTCGAATTAACGAGACTGAACAATTGGGATAATATTTGCAAATATAAAGGCAATCGTTAAGAAAACAGCTTATTTTTTGCTGAAAAACCAAATTTCTCAACCTGATTATCAGCAATATAAAACAGTAATGATTTTAGGAGAAAGATTAAAATAGTAGACTAATTAATTTAATGCTGAAGATTAATTTGAAAATTTATGTGGCATTAATTTTAAATCGCCCTATATTTGCATCCCAAAAAAGGGATTCCAGGTTCGGTAGCTCAGCTGGATAGAGCATCAGCCTTCTAAGCTGAGGGTCATTGGTTCGAATCCAATCCGAATCACGAAAAAAGGTCTTACAAATTGTAAGACCTTTTTTATTGCATATCTTCAGATTATTTCACCAAACGTTCCTATGGAACGAAGACTGAATAATCATTATCGTTCTAGAGACGAATTGTTCCGATGGAACAAAAAGAACATTAGTAATAAAGTCTGCTTATCCAGTATCCTGTATCCAGTATCTAGTTTATCCAGCCTATCCAGCTTATCCAGCCTATCCAGCTTATCCAGCTTATCCAGCTTATCCAGCCTATCCAGCCTATCCAGCTTATCCAGCCTATCCAGCCTATCCAGCTTAATCCCGTCTATCCCAACTTACTCAACAATCGCTGACGTTCTGCATCTTTCATTGCCTGATTGATTTTCTTCCAACCGCCTCCCATTCTCACCAAACCAAACGCAATTAGAAAGATACAAAAGACAACTTCTAATCCCGCAATCCATCCCCATAAAAAAATGTAATTGTTCTTCCACCAAATACCTGAAAACACTTCAAGCATGGCTTGAGCTTCTCCTTGCTCCTGTGCCGTGATTTGCTGAATCGCAGTCTGGTATTCAAATGAAGCCACATTCATTTTTTGAATTTCGTCCAAACGGGTTTTCAAAGACTGCAAAGCTTCCAGATTTTTGTCAAAGCTATTGTCCGGCGTTTTAAAAAAAACAGCATTATAATCTCCTTCAAAACCTTTGCCTTTGAATCCGGCAACGAACTTATCCATATACACAGCTTTCTGCTGAATGGTAGACGCTTTTTCTGCTAGATTCCAATAGGATTCATAATCCCTTTCATAATGATAATTGCCAATGGTGGCAAAAAATATCATAACAACCAACCATAAAATGCCAATTGAAATGGAAATTATACCCTGCTTTCTCATTTTTATTTTTTTTGATTTCTACAAAATTAATTTAACCAAACTACAAAATCACCAAACGTTCCTATGGAACAAAAATCAATCGTCTTTTCGGGCTAGAGATGAATTGTTCAGATGGAACAAAATTGACAGATTATTTTGGGTCTGATTATCAGTATCAATTATCTGGCATCCAGCTTATCTAGCCTATCCAGCTTATCCAGCTCTACTCCACCCTCTTCACAAAAATATTCCCCGACATACTTCTTGCCTTATATTTATTTCCATCTTCTTTTGCTTCCATAGAATTGATTTGGTATTTGACTTCAATTTTTTTAGTGATTGCTTTTAATTGCATTTTATCAGGAGCAACATTCAGTTCTGATTTGGAGCCATTTTTCTCATTAAATAAACGCTGCATCATATCATTGAAATTCAAATTGAAAGGCTGCTGTTTCAATTCTATCTTCTGGCCATCGGCTTCAAGTATCAAAGGTGTTTTTTCATCAGAATTATAAATTACTTTATAAGAAACCGAATCCAAATCGAAAGAACAAACAATGGATTCATCATCATTATAATTATAATCACTAAAACTCATCGTGTAATCATAGCCTTTTACATTTAATAATTTTTCATCACCGGTTGTATTGAAATTAACATACTCGCTTTCTGTTTCATAACGATTTTCATATTCTAACCCCATGGCGTTCATATAAATTTCTGCTTCATTATAATAATTATTGTCTTTTGATTTCATTTTAGCATCAACTAGAGAATCAATGTCCTGTGTATACCAGCTTCTAATCGTAGAAAATCCATGAAAATCATCCATATAATCTAAGATGGAATACACTTCATTGTGCAATGAATCTGAAAGTAATTTCTCATTTTTGAATGCTATGCTTTCATTATTTTTATTGAAAACAGATTCATTTTGAATTTTTCCGTCTTTTAAAATGGCGGCTTTTTCAAGTATGGCTTTTAAACGCTTTACCTGATAATGTTCACTTACAGAAAACATTCCCCAAGGACCGAATGAAATTAATAGCAACATCACTGCTAATGAAACTGGAATGAACTTGATGTTAGTTTTTCCCAAGATGGTATAGGCGCAAACCACGCAAAGCCAAATGCCTAAAAACAATACCACATATCTTTTAATGGTGATACCATAATCATCTATTCGCATTAAGATGGCAATAAATAACATTACCAACAGAGGAATTAAAATGACATAAAATATTTTTGAAGATTTTTTTATCCACTCATTTCCAGTTTGGTTTCCATAAGGATATAACAGTAAAAATGTAAGAATACCCAAGATAGAAACACAAATGATTAAGTAGGAAACAATTCCCTTTGGCCAATCCCATGACAATAATATTTTGCCTGCATAGAAGTAAAGAATGATTAGATAAAGCGTGAGTAATGTCAGTAAAATATACTGTGAAAAAATCTTCAACCCTTTAGGATAAATCTCAATCGAATCCAACTCATCAAAATCTTCGGGGATACCGCTTAGAAAAAACCAGGTATTGAAAATGCCGGCAATGAAAATATAAATATCAAAATATAATTTATCATGGATTTTAATCTCAAACAACAAATTCATTGAAAGCAATGCCAATGCCAACCCAATATACAATACCCCTGAAAAAAGTATTGAAGTCCAAATGCGAATAAACAGAATTTTATTGTGCTGCCAGAATCCATTGATTTGTTTACTGAATACAAATGGAACAAACGAAACCAGTAAATGTGCAGTAATATTATAAATACCATACTTTATATAAGGCAGCGCTGTGTTGTGAGTTGATTCCGCATTAGGTAATGTAAAATAAATGATGGTCAATAATATTGCAACTATCAACATCAGTAACCAGTGTTGGTTTGAATCCAATTTTCTTTTACCTGAGATTACAGTTGCACTAAAAAATAAAGGGATACCAATACTCGCAGTAAGCATAATATTGACATATGGAAAGAAATTCTTTACATGACTTTCATTTTCTACCAAATAAATGCCAATCACAACAGCAATTGCCGAAACCAATAAAGTCAATGGAAATCGAATTAAAGTTTTACGAGCATTGGAAAATAAATAATTAAAAGAAGGAAGTTTCATAATTGTAATTTTTGACAATCAATCAATAAAAGTTATTCAAGGTAATTTATTTTAATTGAAAAACTACAGCGTAACAATTGCTGCGATTGAATTATTTTTACAATGGTCATTTACAAGTTTTAAAAAACAACTTTAAAAAATGGATGTAAAAATTCATCCTTCCTGGAAATCAGTATTGGAAAAAGAGTTTACCAAAAACTACTTCATCCAATTGACAGCTCATCTTAAAACGGAGAAGATGCTGGGTAAAACAATTTATCCGCCGGGTTCTTTAATTTTCAATGCATTCAACACGACTCCATTTGATAAAGTATCGGTGGTTATTATCGGTCAAGATCCTTATCACGGCGAAGGACAGGCTCATGGCTTGAGCTTTTCAGTTCCTACTGGCGTTAAGCCGCCACCATCCCTTATCAATATTTATAAAGAAATAGAAAATGATCTGGGCATTAAAATGTCAAGAGAATATGGCAACCTCACCAAATGGGCACAACAGGGAGTACTATTACTCAATGCCGGACTAACCGTTCGATCCGGAGAACCAGGCAGCCACTCAAAAATGGGATGGTCTGATTTTACAGATGCTGTTATTCAAAAAATATCAGACGAAAGAGAAAATATCATCTTCATTCTTTGGGGGAAATTTGCACAAGAAAAAGTAATCCTGATTGACCAAAACAGACATTATATTTTAAAGGCGGCTCATCCTTCCCCATTTTCTGTTGAGAAAGGATTTTATGGTTGCAAACATTTTTCAATGACAAATGAATTGCTGATGAAAAATGGTAAAGCGCCAATAGATTGGAAATTGTTAACGGATTAAATAAAATCAAGTTTGAAGAATACAATAATTCAAAAGTAAAAATTCAAAATTTAAAAAAAAGAAAGTCAATCGATTTTTACTTTTTAATTTTGACTTTTGACTTAAATAATAAAATGACCTTTTTCAAAAACATATTCGCGCGTATTTGGGCAATTTGGGGACTCATCACCTTCATCTGTACATTTCTTATCATCATTGGCCCATCCATGATTTCTCATTTATTTAAAGATGAAAAAAAAGGGCAAACTTTCTTTATTAAAGTTTCTAAAATCTGGATGAATATCTGGCTAACACTAATTGGTTGCCCTGTAAGGGTATATGGAAAATTTAATTTTCAAAAAGGCAAAAACTATATTGTTGTTTTCAATCACAATGCTTTGCTTGATATTCCATTGTCTGCTCCTTATACACTAGGTGCTAATAAAACAATTGGCAAAGCTTCTTTTTCTAAAGTGCCTATATTCGGATGGTTTTATAAAAGAGGTGCCATTTTAATAGATCGCAAAAATGAAACCAGTAGAAGAAAAAGTTTTGAAATGATGAAGCAAGTTTTGCAAAAAGGTATGCACATGTGTATTTATCCAGAAGGAACAAGAAACAGAACTGCTGATGTGCTAAAACCCTTTTACGACGGGGCTTTCAAACTGGCAGTAGAAACCAATACTGAAATCATTCCTTGTATCATCAACGGCACAAAAGAAGCCATGCCCATTCATAAATTTCTTTACTTATATCCTACTCCATTAAGCCTTACCTTTCTTCCTCCAGTATCACCCCAAGGGTTAGACGCTAAGGAATTAAATAAGAAAGTTTTTGAGATAATGTGGAAAGAACTACATGCCCCCTAAATCCCCCGAAGGGGGACTTTGATTGTGCTTTGCTGGGCGGCCTCAAAATAAAGTTAATTACATTTCATTATTACTCTATGCTTACTAAGTATGAGCAAATAAAACATCCTAAATAAAACATAATCAAAGTCCCCCTTTGGGGGATTGAGGGGGCTACAAATCATAAAAATACCTCGTCCTATTCACCCTAATATCGCGAAGCATTGAAGACTTAGGACTGATATTAATACTGAAGAATCTATACTTACCTACCGGCGACATATTGATATTCATCTGCCAACAATGTAAATCTCTGGATAAATTTATAGATAACAAACCGAGCTCTTTTTGAGTGATATTGTACGAACCAGACAATCCCACTTTCCATTTTGGCGATAAACTGATATTGCCATTCCAGTTGAAATCCTGATTGAAATTGGTAATAAAAGCGCCAGGATTTGTAGTTGAAGGCAATCTTGAAAATCGTAATGAATATGAAACATCCGCAGACCATGGTGAAGAAAAATCTACAAACTCATTTGGATTGTTGCTGATATAGGCAGCTTCTTGCTGGTATTCATCCATCGGCATGCCGCTCATATTTTGAGTCCTGCTGTTTTGGAATTGGTTGGTTTTCTTTCCTGACTTATCGCCACCACTAAAACGACTTTGCATGGAGATTCCACCACTGGTTAACCTTCCCAATGATACTGGCTTCTGACTCCATATTAGTTTGTCTACTCTTTTTCCCTGTGCATTTAATTGATAGGGATCAAATGTTGCATTCGCCGTGATGTTTATTTTTTCAAAGAGATTGGTCCTGGCAGACAAATTTAAATTACTCAGCCTAAATGAATCTAACAGAAAATTATAATTTCCACCGATACTCAAACCATCAAGTAAGGAAACTTTTTTGGTACCTGCTGAAGTATCCTTTGTATTTTTAACTTTCATCTGCAACACGTTATCAATACCAAAATTCAATCCGCCAAATCTACCTTCAGAAAAAGAACCGAACACACTCCTTTCATAATAACTATAACGACCAAGCTTACCCGATGTATCAACTTGAGTTGAATAGTAACTAGAAGCATTCATATTGGGTTTGTAAATAGCGGCAATGCTTGGCCTTATTTCATGACGAATGGCTTGCACCTTACTATTTTTATTAAAACCGAACATTCCGAAAATCCTTGTAGACATGCCTATTCCAAAGCTCATATCTCTTGCGGTATAAAAACCATCTTTAATAATGGTATCTACTTTTTTATCTGCATCGTTCCATTGACGGATGAATTTTTCTTGATACCACTTTTCCTGATAACTTACAGAAGGAGAAATTTGTAAAGGCCCGAGTGAAGGTAACGACAAAGAGATAGGAACACTATGACTCGCGCCCCATTTAAAATTATCTGATAATTGGGTCGAAATGTTTTTTGCTGTATCATAAAAAGAAGAAAGACTTCTTGCATTGGTATTCAATGCCACACCGACGTTTTCATACCATTTGTATTCACCAATAACTTCTTTTCTTCTGAATGGATACAACGTATTCAAATTGAAGTTGGCATCAGGAAAACGAATATTAATCAATTTTGAAACGGTATTCTGATCATGATTGGCACTCATGGAAAAATTGTAAGGTCTATTTTTCCAAGACTTTGAATACGTTATGGAAGAATTCATCTGATTGGAGAAATTTCTTGTTGGACTGTTAGGCACCTGTCCATTAAACTTACTACTTCCCGCATTTACATTAGCACTAAAAGTAACACCCGGTCTCGCTTTGGAATCAACACTATGAGTCCATCGAATGTTGAAAGTTTTAGAAGATTTATAATCTGGGTCACCTTTAAATCCTGTCTTAAATCTTTGCATGTCTAATGAAAAATTTCCCTGGTAACGATACTTTTTGAAATACCTGGGGTTCAAATTGAAAGTCCAACCACCATAAGAATAAAGTGTTCCTCTGGTAATTACATCCCAATTATCGCTCAGAATTTTATAATATCCTACTCCTTCCATGGCCAAACCTAATTGTTGGTTAGCTGTAAAATTTGGCGCGATAAGTCCGGAATGACGTCCTTGTGTGAGTGGATAAATACCAAATGGCAAAACAATGGGCAAAGGAACGCCTTCCATTTCGGGGTGTACTGGACCTGTGAAAGCCATTTTTTTATTAATCAATTTTACTTTACTACTTACAAAAGCAAAATGCGGTGTATCTAAATTACAACTTGTGAATCTGCCATGCAACGCATAAAAAACGTTGTCTTCAGCCTTTTTTATTTTTTCTCCATAGATAAACATTTCACCCTGTTGGGTATAAGTACCTTTGGTAAGGCCCTTTCCGGTTTTCATATTGAAAAATATGGTATCGCTTATAGATTTAAAATCGGCTTGTTTGAAAGTAGGATAAGAAATGACTTTTCCTGCTGAATCTTTCTCCAAATGTGCCATTACCAGGTTCGTCTGTTGGTCGAATTGTATAAATGGTGACGACAAATCGATGTTTGTGTAATTTACTTTTGAAGTTTTACCATATAAATACAACTTCTTTTGAGGGATGTCGAATACCATGGAATCGTCGGCGTGATAGGTAACAGGGGCCGTCAAACTATCTTTAGATTTACGAAATGACAACGTATCGTTGGCTGCAACAATCGTGGTGTCATTTGTTTTGACAACTACTCCTTTTTCATTTATTTTCTCAGGAATGGTATCAGAATTAACTTTTTCAGAGGAAATCTGGGAAGTAAAAACTTTATTTTCGCTTTTGCAAATGGAATTGAAAATAGATGACTTCTCTTTAAAGGTCGCCCTATTTTCTTTGGCATACATTGAGCCTGCAAACAGTACAAGTATAAATGTCTGTAGCCCCAATAATATACTTTTTGCCTTACCTTTGTGCAGTTGCTTCATATAAATGAGCAGCAAAAATAACTATATTAAAATTATGTGTTTGTGAATATTTTACAAATTCATTTCTCTATATAAAACCCATTGCCATACATGTATATGAAAAGAATACTGATTTGTATATGCTTCGGCTGCATTTTATCCGCTCCACTCAGCAATTTCGCACAACAACCTAAAAAACTAAAGACCATCATTGTAGATGCCGGTCATGGTGGTGATGATTTTGGCGCTGTTGGCCAATACGAACATTCTCTCAGGTCTAATGAAAAAGATGTGACACTTGGCATTTCCTTAAAATTAGTGGATGAATTAAAAAAACAACTTCCTGAATTAAATATCATTCCTACAAGAACTTCCGACATTTATCAAAGCCCAATTGAAAAAGCCAATATAGCCAATAACAATAAAGGAGATCTTTTCATTTGCATTCACGCAGATTCCGGACCCTTGAAAACCGGAAGAAGACAAACGGGTACAAGAACTGTTACCCGATATAAAATAACATACAAAGGGAAAGGTAAAAAGAAGAAAAAAATATCTACGCCATACTCAGCAGTTGAACCAGTTTATGAATATTTTAAATTACCGCTTGAAAGAAACGGAACCAGTGTATGGATATTCGCTGCTCACAAAACCAGTGACAAGCTAAAAGCCATTATGAAAGAAGAAGGTCAAAATGAAGCTGAATTTGAAATTGAATCAGGTGCAGACTCCACTTTAAATAATTTTGATTTCAATACACCAGAAGGAAGAGCCATTGCTCAGATTTATGCAAAAAGATATCAGGAAAAAAGTGACAGACTAGCTACTTTAGTTAATGAAGAAGTAGACAAAACCAGCAGACCGGCGTTGGGTGTCAACCAAAGACAAAAAGGAATATGGGTACTTCAGGCAACAAATATGCCTGCCATCCTTATCGAAACAGGATTCATCAACAATCCTGAAGATGAAAAATACCTTAATAGCGAAAAAGGACAACAGGAACTTGCGGAAACGATAACAGCTGCAGTTCTTCGTTATAAAGCTCAAATTGAAAACGCAAATCATTTAACAGGAAACAGCACAGGAAAATAAAATGTGCCTTTAAATAAATTATCAAAGTGAAATTAACAAACGAAACAAAAGTTGGGGTACTCGGAGCTATTGTGATTACGCTTCTTATTCTGGGTTTTAATTTTCTGAAAGGAAAAAAGATGTTTTCGAAAAACATGACCATTTATGCGAAGTATACCAATGTACAGGGACTCACATCTTCAAATCCTGTTATCATCAACGGTCTACAAGTTGGTATTGTTAATGATATTTCCACTGATAAAAATATGAAGGAAATCTTAGTTACTATTTCTATTCAAAAAGACATCAACATTCCTTCAAATTCATTAGCGAGTGTCAACCCCAATCCATTAACAGTTACAAAAATGGAAATAAAACTTGGCGACAACAATACTTATTTAAAAAATGGCGATACGCTTCTTTCTGCGGCAAGTGAAGGATTCATGGAAGGTATTATCAATAGCAAAGTAGATCCCATTCTTAATTCTGTAAATAAGTCTGTGCATTCAATAGATTCATTGCTTAATAATGTAAATAGTTTATTTGATAACAATAACAAACAAAACATTGCCACTTCTTTAGAAAATTTGAATAATGCCACTGCTTCGCTTCAAATGCTTCTTGATAAAAAAGGACCTCTTACCAATACGATAACCAACGCAGAAAAATTTACTGG
>CANGEZ010000056.1 GCA_947452875.1 Chitinophagaceae bacterium | reverse complement strand
TTCTCCAAACGCCAGAATCATCGCTACTCCTGCTTTAATCAGTGGAAAAGAAAATGTGACCGCTCCCGAAGACAATCAATACAAAACAGCGGCTATACCTGTTGCGGTTTTAGTGGAAGGTAAATTCACATCATTATTTTCAAATCGACTTTCTACTGTGATGAATGATTCGTTGAAAGCACACAATATTGTATTTTCTAAATCTTGTCCAACAGAAAATAAAATGCTCGTTGTTTCTGATGCTGATATCATTATGAATGCGGTGGTAAAAGGCAATCAGCCTTTGAATATGGGAATGAATCCATTTACCTATGGCTCTCAGCGTGAGTTTCCATTTGCCAACAGAGAGTTTTTACTTAATACATTGGATTACATGTTGAATACAAATGACCTTTCAGAAGCCAAGAGTAAAGATTATACCGTTAAATTTCTCGACACTAAAAAAGTAAATGCAGACCGTACATATTGGCAGATGATTAATATTTTATTGCCGGTATTGATAATCATAATTTTCGCCTTTTTGTTTCAGTATTTACGCAAAAGAAAATACGCTCGTTAATAGTTACTATGGATAAGACGCAAGTTATTTATAGTGTTTTTGGGATGGTGATGTTATTGTCGCTTATCATTGATTTGGGTTTTTTCAGTCAGAAAAATCATGTGGTGAGTTTGCGTTCTGCTGCATTGCAAACAGTTTTCTGGGTTTCAATAGCGATGGGCTTTCTAGTCTTTATCGGGATTGAAGAAGGAGGTCAAACTGCGATAGAATTTTTTAGCGCTTATTTAATGGAATGGAGTCTAAGCATAGATAATATTTTTGTGTTCATTATTATTTTCTCTGCCTTTAAAGTAAAGGAAATTCACTATGGTAGAGTGTTGTTGATTGGAATTTTGATGGCCATTGTGCTGAGGATTGTTTTTATAACTATTGGCGTTTCTTTGGTTAATGAGTTTCAATGGGTATTGTATTTTTTTGGCACCTTCTTAGTGTATACAGCGTATAAAATGTATACGGCAACTGAAGACGAAGAGTTCAAGCCGGAAGAATCTAAATTTTATAAATTATTAAAAAAATACCTACCGCTTACCCATCACGATGGCGGAGGGAAGTTCATAATAAAAGAGAATGGTAAACCAGTTTATACTACACTTTTTATTGTTGTTGTTTTGTTAGGAGCAATTGATGTTTTATTTGCTATAGATTCTTTGCCTGCTGTAATTGGCATTTCAAGAAACAGTATTGTAGTATATTCATCAAATATTTTTGCAGTACTGGGTTTGAGAAGTTTGTTTTTTTTATTGAGGACAGCCATTTCTCAATTCGATTATTTACAACAAGGCATCTCATTTGTTTTGTTTTTCATCGGATTTAAAATGATTGCAGAGCATTGGATAAATCAGATA
Source organism: Chitinophagaceae bacterium (assembly GCA_947452875.1). Classification (GTDB taxonomy): domain Bacteria; phylum Bacteroidota; class Bacteroidia; order Chitinophagales; family Chitinophagaceae; genus Ferruginibacter. The sequence continues at coordinate 8,755 of CANGEZ010000056.1, read as the reverse complement.
ATCAGTAAAAATAATCAGGTTTTAATTTCACTTACAGTTATTGTAACTTGTATTGGAGGTTCCATTTGGTATTCTATTTATCACAAGAAAAAAGGAACTCCTGAAGATATCATTTAGATAAATAAAAAATATTGAAGTATCATATTTCAGATATTGCCAACATCATTCAAGCTCAATCATTTCATATTAATGATGATTCGGTGATTGAAAATGTATTAACCGATAGTAGAAGATTAGTATTCCCTACTTCCACTTTATTTTTTGCTATAAACGGTCCAAGAAGAAAAGGAACTGATTTTATCAAAGAACTTTATGCCAATCATGTAAGGAATTTTGTTGTTGATGTACATGTTGAAGACAACCTCATCAATAGGTATAAAGATGCCAATTTCATAATTGTTAATGATGTATTGGAAGCTTTACAACAAATGGCCATACATCACAGAAGCCATCAACAAGCCGCTGTAATTGGGATTACAGGCAGCAATGGCAAAACAATTGTAAAAGAATGGCTCTTTCAATTGTTGCATCGTGCTTACGATATTGTGAGAAGTCCTAAGAGTTACAATTCACAGATTGGTGTGCCGCTTAGTGTATTGCAAATGTCTTTGCAAAATAACCTCGCGATTTTTGAGGCAGGCATTTCTTTGCCAAATGAGATGGAAAAACTTCAACCTATCATTAATCCTGAAATAGGTATTCTTACATTTATGGGTGATGCACATGCGGAAGGGTTTATAAGCCAAGAGCAGAAAATAAATGAAAAACTCAAGTTATTTTCTAATTCAAAAATCTTGATTTACTGTTCTGAAAATAAATTGGTGGATGAATTGGTTACAAAATTTGCAGCAAAAGAAAATAAAGGAATCAAATTGTTTTCCTGGAGTAGAACTGGCAATGCAGATCTCATGATTACTTCCGTTGACAAAAAATACGCTTCAACTGAAATTGTATTTAGTTATAAAGAAGCGTCGTTTAATATTGACATTCCATTTACAGATGAGGCTTCTATTTACAATGCCATTACTTGTTGCGCCGTAATGCTTCACTTGAATTTTGATACACATCATATAGCTGCCAATATGCGTGAATTGGCATCTGTGGCAATGAGGCTCGAATTAAAACAAGCCATTAATAATTGTGCTATTATCAACGACAGCTACAATGCAGATTTAGATTCTTTAAACATTGCGCTTGATTTTTTATTGCAACAACATGCATTTGCAAGGAAGACGCTGGTCATTAGCGATATGTTTCAATCAGGATTGTCTGATGATGAATTGTATAAAAAAATTGCTTCCATTTTAGCACAAAAACAAATAAGCAGATTAATAGGCATTGGCGAAAAAATTTCAGCCCATGCTCATTATTTTGAAGACATACATGAAAAATCATTTTTTTTATCAACAAGCGATTTGATGAAAGAACTGCCACTACTTTCATTCAGTAAAGAGGCTATTCTATTAAAAGGCGCTCGCATTTTTGAGTTTGAAAAGATCGGTAATGTATTAGAACAAAAACTACACGATACTTTGCTTGAAATTAATCTGAATGCCATTCGACAAAATTTAAAAATATACAGAAGTCAATTGCTCCCTGCCACAAAAATCATGGCCATGGTAAAAGCTTTCAGTTATGGAAGTGGAAGTGTTGAAATTGCATCAGTATTACAACAAGAAGGCGTGGACTATTTAGCAGTCGCTTACACCGACGAAGCAGTAGAATTGCGAAAAGGCGGGATTCGTTTGCCCATAATGGTTATGAATGCGAATGAGGTTGATTTTGATAATATTATCCGCTATCATTTGGAGCCGGAAATTTATTCGCTCCGCATTTTTCAATCTTTCAGTAATCATCTTTCAGCAAACAACTTTTCACGTTATCCCATTCATCTCAAACTCGATACCGGCATGCATCGATTGGGATTTATGAATCATGAAATCTCAATGCTTTGTGAAAAGCTTATTGCTACAAATGCATTTGATATCAAATCGGTTTTTTCTCATTTGGTAGCCAGCGAAAATCCTGAACAAGACAGTTTTACAAAACAGCAGGCATCGCTATTTGAAGAGATGTGCTTACAAATTCAAAACGTAACTAAAAATAATTTCATCAAACATATTGCCAATACATCAGCTATTCATCGGCATAAAGATTTGCAATTCGACATGGTAAGATTAGGCATTGGCTTGTATGGAGTGGATGCTAATTTGCCTTTGCACAATGTCACGACTCTAAAGTCGACAATTACCCAAATGAAAACTCTAAAAAAGGGAGAAACAGTCGGCTACGGCAGAAGAGGAGTATTGGATCATGATGCAGTAATTGCTACTGTAAGAATTGGATATGCTGATGGTTATCCAAGATCATTTGGAAATGGAAATGGAAAAATGCTTATTAATGGGGAAATGGCAACTGTTATTGGAAATGTTTGCATGGATATGACTATGCTCGATATTACAGGAATAGATGCTGCTGAAGGGGATGAGGTTATTGTTTTTGGAGAAGTATTGTCCGTTGCCCAGATTGCTATTTGGGCAAATACTATTCCTTATGAGATTTTGACGAATATTTCTCAAAGGGTGAAAAGGGTGTATTATGAGGAGTGAGGCTGGAAGGTAGATACTGGATACTAGATAAACATTTTTAACTTCTGAAACCTATTCAAACTATTCTTCACTCCCTTATCTTTGCGAAACATTATGAAGAAAATACACGTTTTTATTATTGTGCTGCTTGTAGTATTGGCCGACCAAATATTGAAGTATTACGTTAAGACAAACTTTTTTTTAAACACATCTAGGCCAGTTTTTGGCGACTGGTTTCAATTGTATTTTGTTGAGAACCCCGGGATGGCTTATGGCTGGAAGTTTGGCGGTAACTGGGGTAAACTAGCACTCACTGTTTTTAGAATGGGAGCCGTTGTATTTGGTGCATTTTACATTGCTCGCATCATCAGACAAGGTTATCATAAAGGCTTTATCATTTGTGCTTCCTTGATTTTTGCAGGTGCCATTGGAAATTTGATTGATAGTTGTTTTTATGGAATGATTTTCGATAAAGGGATGATTTTCAATCCGGGTTTTGGTGATTATATGGGATATGATGGATTGGCGGGTCTTGCTAAAAAAGGGTATGGCAGTTTTCTTCATGGAAATGTAGTGGATATGCTTTACTTCCCGGTAATTAAGGGGCATTTTCCAACTTGGTTTCCAATATGGGGAGGAGAGGATTTTGAATTCTTTAGGCCCATTTTTAACCTGGCAGATGCTGCAATTAGCGGTGGAGTGATCAGCATCATCGTTTTTCAACGCAAGTTTTTCAATGAAAAAATCCACAATCGCTCAAAAGAGGTTAACAACGATACTGAAGCGGTAAATCCTCAAGTATAATTCTACTAAATAGGCTAACTTAGCATCGGAAAAATTTACTTCATTCAATGTGATATTTCCGGTTGTATAAACATATAAAATCAGAATCAAAATGAAACTTCTTAGCACCATTGCTTTATTGTTGCTTTCAGCAATTTTTTTCGTATCCTGTCAGAAAGAGTTGAATTGGGATTTAAGTGCTCAATCACAAGGGACTTTGAAAGCAGATAGTACTACCAATGAGTGTTTACCAATAGTAGTTCAAGGAACTTATATAGTTGACTCTGCATTAGGAAGTACGAATTATATTGATGTTCAGGTAGACGTCACTACTGTGGGTATTTATCAAATAACATCTGATACCATCAATGGTGTTTCTTTTTATGGCTCAGGAACTTTTGGAAACACTGGTATAAACACTGTAAGATTAATGGGAAGCGGCATACCAACTGCTTCAGGTCTAACTACTTTTATCATAAGCTATTTAAATAACAACAGCACTTGCTCTGTAGATGTAGAAATACTTCCGGCTGCTACCAATCCAAATGCAGTATTCATATTAGGAGGAGCAGGTGCTACATGTACAGGTTTTGCACTTGCCGGTTCTTACATGCAATCTATGCCTTTAACTTCTGGAAATACAGTTTCTGTTAATGTAAGTGTGACTTCCGCTGGGGTTTATTCATTAACTACTCCAATTGTAAATGGCGTAAGTTTTTCTGCAACAGGATCACTTTCAACTAGCAGTACAGGTGTTACATTAATTGGCTCAGGAACACCCACAACTGCTGGTACTTTTAATTACTTGGTTTCAGGTGGAGGAACTTCTTGCACTTTTTCAGTAACCTTTGATGCCATGACGCCACCGGCAACTTTTACACTAGGAGGTTCTCCTTCAGGATGTACAGGGTTTACATTGCTTGGTAATTACGATGTAGGTGTTGCGATGAATTCATCTAATACTGCTACTATTGATGTAAACGTAACTAATGGCGGTAGTTATTCAATCAGTTCGGTTGCTGCAAACGGAGTAACCTTTGCTGCTACTGGCGTTTTCACTACTACAGGTCCACAACAAGTAACATTATACGCTTCTGGTACACCTACTGCAGCCGGTTCTTTTGATTATAATATTTCTAACGGTAGTCAGTCGTGTACACTAACGGTTACATATACCGGTGCTGCAACAGATTTTATCACATGCGACATGAATGGTGTTTTCACTACTTTTAACATAGGTGCTTCAGCTGGATTAAGCAATACAGCAGGGTATCCAATTTTAAGTATTGATGGAAATTCATTCTCATTAGGCTCTGATCCATCAATCAATATTCAGATTGGTAACATCAATGGAGGTAGTATTAATCCATCTACTTATGATGTGAATCAACTGGCTGTAGGATTTTTAGTAAGCTGTGATTATTTTGATCCAGGATCAACGAATTTTACAATGGCATCAGATCCTGCCAATCAAAACCAAAACCCCGGTTTTACAGTAACAGTTACCAGTATGTCGGGATCAAGATGTGTAGGAACTTTCTCAGGTGTAGTTAAAGATCCAGGAGGAAATCCAATTACCATTACAAACGGAATTTTTAATGTTCCTTTCTAAGAGCCCCCTAAATCCCCCAAAGGGGGACTTTGATTGTGTTTTATTACTTGAAAAAATTTCATTACTCCCCTCTCTTTCGGAGAGGGGTTGGGGGAGAGGCTCTCAAATTAAATCTTCCCCACCATATTCCCAGGTATCACCCATTCATCAAATTCTTCCGGTGTGAGATAGCCAAGTTTCACAGCCATCTCTTTTAAAGTAGTTCCTTCTTTGTGTGCTTTTTGAGCAATTTCAGCAGCTTTGTAATAACCGATTTTGGTGTTTAATGCCGTTACCAACATTAATGAATTGTCGACATGTTTTTTGATATTGCTTTCAATAGGTTCAATTCCTACAGCACATTTATCATTGAATGAAACACAACCATCACCAATCAATCTCGCACTGTGTAGGAAATTATAAATCATTACTGGCTTAAACACATTCAATTCAAAATGACCATTACTGCCGCCAATGCTGATGGCCACATCATTACCCATTACCTGAGCTGCAATCATCGTAAGCGCTTCACATTGTGTAGGATTTACTTTACCTGGCATAATGGATGAACCTGGTTCGTTATCTGGAATAAACAATTCTCCGATACCGCTTCTTGGTCCAGATGACAACATTCTTACATCGTTGGCAATTTTCATCAAGCTAACAGCAACCGTTTTCAACGCACCATGTGCTTCTACAATCGCATCATGAGCAGCCAATGCTTCAAATTTATTTTCTGCAGTTACAAATGGAAGTCCGGTTAAATTAGCAATATGCTTAGCCACATTTTCTGAATAGTTTTCAGGAGTGTTGATGCCTGTTCCTACTGCTGTTCCGCCCAATGCCAATTCGCTTAAATGTGATAATGTATTTTTAATGGCTTTGATACCATGATTTAACTGCGAAACATAGCCGCTGAATTCTTGTCCAACTGTTAATGGCGTCGCATCCATGAAATGTGTTCTTCCGATTTTAACCACATGCATGAACTGCTTGCTTTTCGCCGCTAAAGTATCTCTTAGTTTTTCAATACCCGGCAATGTTGTTTCAATTAATATTTTATAAGCCGCAATGTGCATCGCGGTAGGGAAGGTGTCATTGCTGGATTGTGATTTGTTGACATCGTCATTTGGGTGTAAAAACTTTTCTTTATCTCCAAGTTGTCCTCCATTTAATACATGCCCTCTATATGCTACAACTTCATTTACATTCATGTTGCTTTGCGTACCACTTCCTGTTTGCCAAACCACCAATGGAAAATAATCACTCAATTTTCCTTCAAGTATTTCATCGCAAACTTTTCCGATCAAATCACATTTTTCTTTGCTTAAAACGCCTGCTTCATGATTGGTTAATGCGGCTGCTTTTTTCAAATAAGCAAATGCCCCGATAATTTCTTTAGGCATCTTGTTGATGTCTTGTGCAATTTTAAAATTGTCGATACTTCTTTGTGTTTGCGCACCGTAATAAGCGTTCACGGGTACACTCACTTCACCCATGGTGTCTTTTTCAATTCTGAATTCCATACTTAATTATTTTTATTTTCCTTTAAAAATGGCTTTTCGTTTTTCAATGAAGGCTGTTGTTCCTTCTATCATGTCTTCTGTGTTGAAGCAATCTCCAAATGAAGTTGCTTCTCTATCATAGCCTGATGTTCCGTTGGAAACAGCAGTGTTTATACAGTCAATCATTTTACCAATGGCAATTGGCGCTTTGGTTTGAATGGTGCTTAAAATCTCAATCACTTTTGGCATCAGGTTTTCAGAAGTGGTGACATGATTCACTAATCTCAATTGTAGTGCTTCGTTGGCATCTATCATTTGACCTGTCATGTGCATCTCCATACTTTTTCCTTTACCAACGATCTGGGTTAGACGCTGCGTACCACCATATCCTGGAATCAATCCAAGATTTACTTCAGGTTGACCGAATTTAGCATTCTCACTGCAAATTCTGAAATGACAAGCCATGGCGAGTTCGCAGCCACCACCTAAAGCAAAGCCATTTACCGCAGCGATAACCGGCTTTGGACAATTTTCTATTTTAGCAAAAATATCCTGACCTCTTTTTGATAATGCAATAGCTTCTTCTTTATTAAAAGCGGCAAATTCAGTGATATCTGCACCGGCTACAAATGCTTTGGCACCTGCTCCTGTGATGATGACTGTTTTAATGGCTTCTGTATTCATCACTTCGTCCATCACGTTATTCAAATCGGCGAATACATCTTTATTTAAAGCATTCATTTTATCCGGACGATTAATCGTTACCGTGAAAATGCCATTGTCTAATTGAGTCAATAATGTTGAATACATATTCTTTTATTAAAAGTTTCTATTTTCTTTTACGTAAGCTTTGATATAATCTGCAATTTCTGTGGTAGTAGTTCCGGGTGCAAACAATTTACCTACACCCATTTCACTGAGTTGCTGCATATCTTCTTCCGGAATAATGCCACCGCCTGTAAGCAACACATCATCCATATTTTTTTCTTTCATCAGATTGATGATTTTAGGAAATACAGTCATGTGCGCACCACTGAGAATACTTACACCAATAGCATCAACATCTTCCTGAAGGGCAGTACTGACAACCATTTCAGGGGTTTGTCTTAAACCAGTGTAAATCACTTCCATACCTGCATCACGTAATGAAGTGGCAATCACTTTGGCGCCACGGTCGTGACCATCCAAACCAACTTTTGCTACTAATACTCTGATAGGTCTTTGCATAATTAACTGTTTAATAAGGTTAATGCATTTTTGATACGAAGTATTGTTTCTTCTTTTCCAATCAAATGAGCGATTTCAAAAACCGCCGGTCCGAATTTTCCACCAACCAACATGATACGCATAGGCAATTGCAATTCTCCGGGTTTGATGTTCATCTCAGTTGCCAAATTTTTGAATACAGTTTCAATGTCGGCTGTAGTCCAAGAAATTTCATTGATGTTGTTGCAAAATGTTTCGAAGAAATTTGTTTTGGCTTCATTCCATTTTGGTTTGATGGCATCCAAATCCAATTTCTCAGGAGACTGAAAGAAATAAACAGCTTGTTCGTAGAAGTCTGGAATCAACGCACATCTTTCTTTTACCAAATCAATGATTTTTTTCAAGAAAGCATCATCATGAATTTCAACACCTTTATTTTTAAATAATTCATTGACTAACGGAAACAAATAATCGGAGGTTGATATTTTAATCCATTCCTGGTTGAACCATTTCGCTTTTTCGTAATCGAATTTAGCGCCGCTTTTATGTACACGCTCGATGGAGAAATTCTCAATCATTTCTTCCATGGAAAAGAGTTCTTTTTCAGTACCGCTATTCCATCCGAGCATGGCGAGCAGGTTGATAAAGGCTTCCGGTAAAAACCCTTTTTCTTTAAATCCTTCTGTAAATTCATTATTTCTGGGATCGGTCCAATTCATCGCATACACAGGGAAACCATATTTTGCGCCATCACGTTTACTTAATTTTCCGTTAGGGCCCAGTATTAATGGAAGATGCGCCCATTGCGGCATATTATTCAATCCAAATAAATATTTCCAAAGCATAATGTGCACCGGTGCACTGCTCAGCCATTCTTCACCTCTAAAGGCATGCGTGATTTTCATGAGATAATCATCCACCACAACCGCCAGATGGTAAGTAGGCATGCCGTCGGCTTTCAACAATACTTTATCGTCAACCACATTAGATTCAAAACTCACCTCATGGTGTATCAAATCGTTGAAAGTGATGATTTCGTTTTCAGGCATTTTGATTCTGATGACATGACGTGTTCCTGCCTG
>CANGEZ010000055.1 GCA_947452875.1 Chitinophagaceae bacterium | reverse complement strand
TCAATACAGGCAAAGGCTTTACAATTATTTGTTTAACCGCAGTATCCATACAACCATAAATAGTTGTGGTTATCATCGTAACATTAAAAGTCCCATATTGATTGAAAGTAAATGTAGCACTATCGCCAGTAGCTGTATTTCCGTTGTCAGTAAACCAATTGATACTGGCAATGCTGTCTTGAGAACTTACATTGCTGATAAATGTTACTGGGCTTCCTTGGCAAACAGTTGCAGGAGCTGTTATTCTTGTAACAGGTGGTATGAGAATTGATATTCTAACAGGATGAGTTACTGAATCTATACATCCTGTTGCATTGGTAACGATTATTTTTACAGCAAAAGTTCCATTTCTCGTATATACATGGCTGGTAGTAGCACCAGTTCCGCTTGTGCCATCTCCAAAATTCCACGTATAACCAATGATGCCAAATTGAGATTGAGAATTGGCTGTAAAATCTACTGTAGTTGCAAGACAATCCTGATGAATATTGAAATTGAAATCAGCAACAATGTTTTCAATGCGAATACTATCTGGCCCATTTATACTTAATTGACAACCTCCTGCAAAATTTGCAGTTAATTCTGGTAAGTAACTGCCTGCTAATATGTAATTGTGATTGACAGTTGTGTTCGCTGTTGTTAATGTTGTACCATCACCAAAATTCCAGTTATATGATGTGGCTCCAGCAGCAGCAACATTAAATTGTACGATATGATTGTTGCAATAAGTTCCACCGGTATAGTTTATCGATGCTGTAGGTTGTGTGATGACAATCGTGTCACTTACAGATCCGGAACAACCACTAGGCAAAGAAACACTCATGGTTACAATAAAAGTTCCTGTTGTATTGTAAGTATGACTTACAGAATCTCCTGTTGCAGTGGTGCCATCTCCAAAATTCCAAGTTGCTGAAACAGATGGCAGGTTATTGTTATAAAAATTTATGGTATGAGGAGCACAAGATGTATTTGTTTCTGAACTTTGAAATGAAGGCGTAAAACCTCCAGTAATATTTACTGGCAATGTATCTCTACAACCGAAAGAATTAAAAGGAATCATTTCAAGCCATAAAGTGGTGTTTAGAGAAGGCCCAGGATTTAATACGGCATGTTGTCCATTCGCAACAATTGCAGTATAATTTTGATTCCACCAATGGTAATAATGAAATCCTGGAGGCGCATCTAAAGTTGTTATGTTGGGATAGTTACAATCATATTGAACACCAATGGATTGTCCGCAAGTATTTTCAACATCTACATAAGCATAACCCCAATGACCTCTTCTTACACAATCAGCTGTTGTAAATTCCAAATACATTGTTTTTCCGGCAAATGCTCTTAGGCTGATAAAAACTGATGACCAAGGTTTGTATATTACTGATGTATCAACAGTTGATCTTGCAAATCCTGGAAGATTTGAAGTAGATATATATTCAAAAGAAGCACAATCTACATAAGCATTGGCTGCAGAATCAAATAAACGTGCTGTAAATCTAGGTTGTGACCAAGCTGTATGACCAGGATCCTGAAATACTACCGCATAATCATACTTAATTGAAAAATTACTATCGTTTTGAGGAACTCTTATGGTATAAGCAATTCTTTCTGCTTGAGCACCAATATTGGTATTACCTAATTTAACGGCAAAATTGCTACCATCAGGAGGATTCGTCGGAAACAACCCGAAAAAATCGACAGGTGATGGTAAGGCTCTGGTAACAATTCTATGTCTGTTTGCAACTGGACCAGCAACCTGAGTAACAGTTACAACATTTGAAGTGCCAACAGAATCTACTGTTCCAGTATAACATCTCCAATTGGTAAAATTGCCATATTCAAAGTTTAAGTTTTCTGGACAATTGGTATTGGCGTTATTGACAACTGAAGTATTTGTTCTTTGTTGAGTGTTGACTGTGTTAGAAACCGGCTCATCATAAACCAAACGACCATCTGTTTCCAAATGGGCTTTCCTATTGTTTTTTTCTATAAAGATGATTCCATTTTTTATGCCATAGCAAACATCTGCATCGATAACTTTGAGAGTCGCTCCTGATTTATTGATCAGTAACCATTTTTTGTTTTGATAAGCAATTGTATTTGATGTAGTAAAATCAAATACCATGTCAAAAGAACATGGAATAACTTGAACGCCATTTTCATTGATAAAACCCCATTTTTCATTGATAGATACAGCCGCTATGTGATTTGAGAAATTCCTTGCGCCATCGAAAATTGCAGGCGAAATTGCCATGCCCTTGTTGTTGATGAAACTAAACTTATTGTTTTTTAAAACCCTTGAAAATCCGTTGATTGGTAATTCTATTTCATCCCAGCTGATTGTTGAAGTATTAGCTTCAACTGAAACAGGTAAAGCCAGTCTGGTTTTTGTATTTTGTCCGGATACACTATATCCAAACAAAAGGAGTAAGATGGGTATAAGTTTTTTCATCGGCATATTGGATGCGACCATAAGTAGGTCGGTTATAGGATATATCTATAACGCCGGGTTGTATATTTTATTTTGTAAGTATTAAAAAAAAGAGAAAATAATTGAAAATGAGTAAGAACACTTAGTGTTTTTACGATTCAATTTTTGAGAATAGTCAATTAAATCACCTTGAAAAGGCTTGCTTTTTTTAGAGTTTATATTTTAAGTAGGAGTATAAACGGATATTGTAAAGAATTATTGTCATTAAAAAAGGCTTCCATTTGGAAGCCTTTGCTTTTTTATAAAAAATATCAATGTTTTTTGATGTAGTAATTCACAGTGCATCAGGAACAACAATTTCAGGAAATGATTATAAATTATCAATTCTCGCTTCGATAGTATTTTGTATGGCAGTTGACACTTTAGACAAAATATCATATCCGGTTTCTTGTTCGATAAAATCCACAGAAGTTCTGTAAGTTTTCCAGTCGCTATTTACATTGTCGTTGTTTGGCATCACCACACTGATTACTCGTGTACTTGAATTTACTCTGCTCAAATCATTTGATCCATTAGACAAAACAACTACAACCTTCCAAACATTTGCAGGAACTACTACCCTGCCGTTATCAATAGATGTAGTCAATCCTCCTGTAGAGGTTGTACCTCCTTCACCATAAGCGCCAGAGATGATATATAACTCATTGCCCGCTTGAACCAATGTTCTGCAATAATCTTCTAATCCAGCCCATGTAATTTGGTTGTTACGTGGTGCCTGAGGAACAATATTCGTCATTAAAAATGTAGAAGAGTTTGCCGCAATAGAAGTTGTTCTGTCGCCAGAAGGACACATATGGCCTCTGTCAAACCCAGAAGTACTATAACTAAGGTTATCAACTTTATACCAATCTGCTGGCAACTCTGTATTTGCTCTAAAATTATCCTGACGTGGAACAGAACCAATGTCTGTAGATACTAAGTGCCAACTTACCCAATTTGGAATGCCTCTGTCGCGGTTATAAGAAACAGAATAATATCCTTCCCTTAGAAGATAATTGCTGAAATCAGCTATGTTGGTAGATGCATTACTAGGATTTCCCATTACCAAAGTGCTGTCTGTTGCACTTGTTGGAGGTGCTACAGGCGGAACTATAACCGGGGCTCCAACTGGATCTGTTGTTTCAACTAAAATGGGATCTTTTGTACAAGATGAAAATATTGCAATAGAATCAAAGAGTATTACAAAACTGTTTTTTTTGATCATGAGTTTTTTCTTTTTGTTACATCTATTCCGATGCTCCGCAATAACGGGTGCCAAATCTACAATTTTGTTTTGAAAATCTTTTAAATAAGTAGCATTATTCATATGTTAGTTCTGGTTGGAAATTATTTCTTTAAGTTAATTTCAATCGACGAAGTTTTGGTGTAATTTTAATAATCATGCTTAAGCAACTGATTATATTGTTTGGTTTATTTTTTTTTATTCATAATTCTTATTCACAAAACATTACGGGAACTTGGGAAGGCCTGATGTCGGACGAGTATTTTAAATTATCGGTCGTTCAGCAAGGAAATCAATTGTGTGGACAAACTTTCGATGTGGTAATCGACAATAAAAAGAATTATTGTAAGGCTTATTGTACTGGACAGTATGATAAAATACTTGAAATCTGGTATTTAAAAGGCATTCAATTTATTGAAAATAGTGGCGAACACGTATTGATGACGATCAAAATTTGGAAAACTCCAAATGCGGATTCGAAAATCATGATGGCTAATATTACAACTTCAGATTCCCCACTCGATTTTTTCGGAATGGAAACAGGTGATAATTTTTGGATCAGGAAAACTTCAAATTACCCCCAAAAACTTGCAGGAAAATTACCGGTTTGTTTTCAAAATCCACAAACTGTGCCTGAAAAGAAAAATTCAAGAGGAAAAAGTACCACAGAAAAAAAGACAAAAATTGATACCTCAAATCATAAAATTATAGCAACAAAAACTATAAAGAAAGATACATTATCAAGCATATTGACTATTTCAAAACCAGATACTTCAATTGAAAGTAATAGTGCCTTGTATGCCGAAATGAATCACAGACAAAATAATGTAGTATCCAAACTAATTGTAAATACGCCCAAAATTGAATTGAAAATATACGACAACGGCATTGTAGATAATGATACCGTGAGTATATTTTTTGACAACAAACTCATTGTAAGTCGTCAGAAATTGAGTGCAGTTCCCATCAAAATTGAATTAGCTGTTTCAGATACCAATAAAACATACGAACTGGTTATGTTCGCAGAAAATCTGGGATCAATTCCTCCGAATACAGCATTGGTAGTCGTTACAGCCGGAAAAAAAAGATATGAATTACATTCAAGTGCCAACCTAAATGAAAATGCAAAACTTCAATTTAATTATCAACCTGCAAGCGATTAGTTTCCAATTTTAGCATCTACAATTTTCAAAATTTCTGCTTCTGCAATTATGGTGAGGTTTTCTATTTCGCTTCCTTTTGTTAGGATTGTATTTACGAAATCTTTGTCATCATATCCTGCCGCATTGATTCTTACATTCATGAATGCACCCATTACCGCAGCTCTTGCACATAAAGCGCCAACGCCCGCATCTGATACAGAATTTGGATTGCCATCTGCCGCCATGGCCTTGATAATCTCCAAACTGCTGTACGCCAAATTCATTACTTTAAAAGGAATTTCAATCGCATATTTTGTTGCATCTTGAATGGCTTGTTTTCTAATTCGTTTTTCATCATCATTAGATTTTGGCAATCCAAAAGCCGACATGATTTTATTGAATGCATTAGTATCTTCATCAACTAATTTCAGCAAAGCATCTTTTATGTGTTGACCTTTATCTGCCCAATCACTGAATTCCTCCCAACGTTCATCCCAGCCTTGTTTGTGAGAAGATAGATTAGCAACCATTGTCGCCAATGAAATGCCTAAAGAACCTACATAAGCAGCAATAGAACCGCCACCGGGCGCAGGACTCTCACTTGCTGTTTCATTTGCAAATGCAGTAAGATTCATATCTACCAACTTCATGCTGTTTTCTGCCAGCATATATTCTATAATTCTTTCTTCAGGTTTGAATGGAGATAGTTCATCTAAACCCATTGATTTTATCGCAATCTTAATCAATTCTTTTTCACTAACACCTGTAGAACGATTTTGCTTTTTGAGAAAATATTTCCCAGCATCAGTCATAGCTTTTAATGGAATCAATCCTACGAGTTCACTACCGGTAACGCGTAACCCACGTTGGTCGGCTTTTTTACAAGCTTCATCAAAAGCAATATGAACAGGCGTTACATTGATATTTGTCAGATTGATTGATATCTGTGCAATGCCATATTCTTCAATAAACCATCCAATGGCTTTCACGCATTTCAAACTTCCGGGAATAACTATTGGTTTTCCATTTTCATCATTAACCACTTTGCCATTTACTTTTTTTGTTCTTCCTGCTTCGCGAATATCGAATGCAACAGCGTTGGCTCTTCTTGTAGATGTTGTGTTCAAATTAATGTTATAAGCAACCAAGAAATCCCTGGCACCAATTACCGTAGCTCCTCTTTTGGCATCAAAAGCTGCAGGGCCAAAATCAGGCTTCCATTCAGGCAGTATTATTTTTTGAGCAAAACCTTCGTACTCACCGGTACGGATAATCGATAAATTACTTCTTTCTTTATTGGGCTGAGCAGCTTCATACAAATAAACTGGAAGATTTAATACATCTCCTACTCTTTTCGCAAGCTCTTGCGCATAAGCTGCAGTTTCTTCCATAGTAATGTTTGCAATGGGTATCAGCGGACAAACATCAGTAGCGCCCATACGAGGGTGTTCACCTTTGTGTTTACTCATGTCAATCAATTCGCCAGCTTTTCTGATCGCTCTGTATGCCGCTTCAATTACTGCGTTAGGTTCACCCACCATGGTTACAACGGTTCTGTTGGTCGCTTTTCCGGGATCCACATTTAACAACCTTACGCCTTCAACGGATTCAATCTCATCGGTAATTTGTTTGATAATATGCAAATCATTGCCTTCAGAAAAATTTGGTACACATTCAATTAACTGCAACATATTTTTTAGATTTTATTTTAAATGATCATTCCATTAATCATCACTTTATCAATAAGATTACTGCCAAAAGCATATGGCATATAGGTGATGGATGGAATAGGTTTTGTAAATATCAAATTGGCTTTTTTGCCTTTCATGATGCTTCCGGTTTCATGTTCAACCTCCATAGCAAATGCACCATTTATTGTAGCCGCATTTATCGCTTCTTCGGGTAACATTTTCATTTGAATACAACTCATCGAAACAACAATATTCATATTTCCACTGGGCGAAGAACCGGGATTAAAATCACTGGCTAATGCAATGGCACATCCTGCATCAATTAATTTTCTTGCCGGTTGAAAAGGCATTCTTAAAAAATAAGCGGCGGTTGGCAATAAAGTGCCAATTGTATTTGATGCAGCTAAATCAACTATATCTTGATCTGTCATGGTCTCTAGATGATCAACAGAAATGGCGTTCAATTCAATTGAAGATTGAATGCCTCCAATGCTGTTCAGCTGGTTGATATGCAATTTGGGTTTTAATCCTAGGGCTTTCCCAGCGTTACAAATTCTAGTCATTTCTTCTGGAGAGAAAAAACCAGTTTCACAAAATACATCAATATAATCTGCTAGTTTTTCACCGGCAATTACAGGTAGCATTTCATTGATGATTTCATTGAGATAGCCTTCATGGTTTTCTTTGTAGGCTAGCGGATAAGTATGAGCACCAAGAAAAGTAGCTTTAATTTGTAATGAAGATTTTTCTTTTAATTTCTTAATAACTCGAAGCATTTTCAATTCGGAGGCTACCGTTAACCCATAGCCGCTTTTGATTTCGATAGCACCTGTTCCTAAAGAAGAAAGTTCTGTTAATCGTTTCCAGGCTTCATTAAATAATTGATCTTCGGTTGCATCGTTTAATTTCCCTGCGGAGTTCAATATGCCGCCACCTTTGGCAGCGATTTCTGCGTAAGTCAGTCCGTTAATTTTATCTACAAATTCATTTTCACGACTTCCTGCAAAAACAATATGCGTATGGCTATCACACCATGTGGGCAAAATAAACTGACCGGTAGCATCAATAGTGTTTTCCGGTGTTGTAATTGAATGAATGTTGTCCATGCTGCCAAAATCTGAAATACAATCATCCTCGATGAGCATGTACGCATTTTCAATCATGGGCAATGTTGCTAATTCTTTGCCACGAAGCAAATTGTTTTCGGTTCTTACGTTATAAATAGCAGCAATATTTTTTATCAGAATGGTCATTAGGTAGATTGATGTTCAATTACAATTTTTCAAATAGATGGTTACTAAATATTTCCAATCCCGGGTCTCTAGCACCCATTAACAAGAGTACGCAATTGTCTGTTAGATGACTACGCACTGCATCTAGAAAATCATTTCTATTTTCTATAAAAAAAGCATTTTTTCCAGCGCTTGCAATTTCTGTAATCAAATCATTTGAGGAAATATCTTTTGTTGCTGTGCCACCGGCATAAAAAATCTCACTCATACACAATTCATCTTCAGGACGCAAGATGTTTACAAATTCATGAATAAAATCATTTTTTAAAAAACGCGTGGGGCCATAACCGTGAGGTTGAAACCAGGCAATAACTTTGGGTGCTATATGCTGACAAGCCTCTATTGAAGCCGCACATTTTACCGGATTGTGAGCATAATCATCAATCACGTAAACACCATTTTTTATGCCTAACAATTGATGTCTGCGATAAATACCTTCATAATTCTTTAATGCAACAGCGCAAGTTTCCAAATCAATGCCCAAATGAGAAGCTACTGCCACTGCGGCTACTGCATTTTCCATATTATGTTTTCCTACGGTTTGTAATTCAAATGATTGACCCTTGATTGTAAAATTGATTTGTAAACCTTGTTGATGAAATTGTTCTGCAACAAATCCTGCTGGAATAGATGCATTCGTTGAAAAATCCAAAGTCAGATCTGCAGATAATGGAGCGGTAAGTTTATTGCACTGATTGACAATGAAAATATCTTTGGTGTTGGTTTTGAAAGTATTGAAAATGGAAACCAACTCTTCAATTTCCTGATGATCTTTATCAATATTCAGCAACAAACCAATTTCGGGATGATATTTTACAATAGAGCCATCACTTTCATCTGCTTCTATGATGAGCCACTCTCCTTTTCCCACATGAGCATTTCCGATTTTATTTTCTTTGATTATACTTACCAATCCAGCGCCACTGATGATGCTGGGATTTTTTCCGGCATGTTGTAAAATATCAAAAATCATAGCACTGGTGGTACTTTTACCAGATGTTCCGCCAACCGCAATTGTTTTTTTACTAGCAGCAATCATCGCAAGCAACTCACTTCTTTTTACAATTGGAATCCCTAATGATTTCGCTTTTTGTACTTCTGGCACGGTATCTTCAATGGCTGTTGACACGACTACCAAATCTGTATTTTCAGAAATCCCACTTCCATCTTGTAAAAAACAATGGACTCCGCAAGCTTCGAGTTTAGACTTTGTATCATTTAATTCGTCAGGCTTAAAATACCTGTCGCTACCGCTAACTGATTTGCTGATGCCTGAAAGATATTGAGCAATAGCGCTCATTCCGGTTCCGGCTACGCCAATAAAAAATACAGTGTTGAAGTCGTTTATAGAAAGTACAGCAGCTTTAGACATGTTTAACCTTTAGAAATAAATGAGTTTTGTGCGTTGCGAATTTACAAATATATCAGTGGTGTAAGCCAATTCAGACAATAAAATTCAGATTGATTGAAGCTGCTTATAATTTTTGAAGTTGTCGGTTAAAATCATATTGTAAATCTTCGTGCATAGTTGAAATGGCTTTTTGGATTTTCTTTAATAACGAAGCATACATGTTTTTCATGACGGTACTTTTATCCAAAGCAAGTTCAGATGTTTTGATTTTGTCACACAGATAAATCAAAATCTCTACTTCTGTTGTTTCATTTCCACTATAACGGATAAATTTAGAAGCCGTTCTAATTATTTTTCGAAGATTTTTTTTGGCAATGTACAGGCTGGTTTTATGCATCTCTTCAAATCCATTATCAATAGTCGATTTTACTGCAGCGATGTAGCTGTTTTCATCATAAGCTTCAAATAGTAAATAGGTCAGTAATTCTTTATTTTCTTTTTTAAAACGCGCCAAACGTTGACAAATCGTGATTAATTCTTCGTTAGATAAAGATTCCAGTTCAGACTTAATTTCTTTAACCGAGGCTGCCTTCATGTTTAAAATTTCAGTGAATTAGGTTGTAATGATGAAGATAGTGATATCCTAAAAATAAAAAAACCTTCAAGTGAAGGCTTTATAAGGATTTTTTATCCCAAATAGAATTAGCAACGGCCAACAAGTGGCAGACATTTTCTTATTTGGTTTCTATCGAGGTAATTCCTTAAAGGCAATGCAATTTAATTACAATGTGTTTACAATTCATGATTTTTAAATTATAGTGGATAACTTTTATTGTAAAACCTTAACTGTTTTGCCAATAATGTATCCATTTTGATAAAAATCAATAGAATAATTACCTTTTGGGTATTGATCAGCACTAATGCTGAAATTAATTTTTTTAGTTTCTCCAATATCACAATCGTATTTAACCTTGGTAGAATAAATCCTTCTGCCGCTGCTGGTTTCAAAAGTACCAGCATCCCACGTGGAAGACTGCAAGAGTTTTCCATCTGGTTTTGAAATTACAATGTGGATGTCTCCTTTTTTTATGTCAGAATGTTCATTTTTCAACACAAAAGAGCCAT
>CANGEZ010000054.1 GCA_947452875.1 Chitinophagaceae bacterium | reverse complement strand
CCTGCAGTCCCCAACATGACTACTACATTTGGAGTTGCTTCTGTTAATCAATCCTTTTCAGTTAGTGGTGTTAACCTTACTTCTTTCCCAGGAAATGTTACAGTAACAGCTCCTGCCGGATTTGAAATTTCATTGGCATCTGGTTCAGGTTTTGCTTCAAGTATTAATTTGCCAATTACAACTTCAACATTAGCAGCAACTACAATTTATATACACATTCAATCAGGAACAGCCTTGGGCAGTGTGTCTGGTAACGTTAGTGTAATCGGAGGTGGCGCGTCAACTGTAAATTTAGCAGTAACTGGAAACGTATTGTCGGCTGAGCCAACAACTCAGGCTTCAAATATTGTTTTTTCAAATGTTGCGGATAATACTTTAGATGTTAACTGGACTAACGGTAATGGGGCATCGAGAATTGTAGTCATACATTTAACTAGTGTTGCTGCTGTACTTCCTAATGATGGCGTTACTTACACAGCCAATACAAATATCTTCAGTGCATCAACAACAGGTTCAGGTAATTATGTTGTGTTTAATGGAACTGGTAACGGCCCGGTAACTGTAACAAACCTAACTGCAGGATCAAATTACACAGTTAATGTTTATGAACACAATGCAACAGTTGCAGGTTCAGAAAATTATTTAACTTCAACAAATACTAATAATCCGAATAGTGTAAGTACTACGGGGGTTTCTCCATTATTACAAAAAATAAATTTCACTTCGGTAGCAACACCACAATACATGGCCTCTGGTACTGCCAGCAGAATCCCCACTATGTTTATTGCTACTGTAAGTAATTTATTACCCAACACAACTTACCGTTATTATACACAAGCTTCATTGCCTTCAGATTTAGGAACAACAGCAGGTGGCGCAGGTAATTCAATATTAATTGACAATACCGTTACTCCTTTGGCTTTAACTTACAGTTCTTCATTGTCTGTAACAACAGCAAATGGTTATGGAAAATTTACTACTAATGCGAACGGTAACTTTACAGGTTCATTTGGTTTTGTTCATACATCAAATACAAGATTTACTGCCGGTAACTATGTAACGCCAACGGTTACACTAACTCAAGAGGGCAATTCTTTTGTACAATATAGATTTGCTTTGAATGATTCGATTAAGGTATTGCAATTCGCTGTAACTTCTGGTGCAAATGATGGCAGTTTTATCAATGGAACTTCATTATCAGTGTCTGGTAATTTAGTTGGTTTGTGGAATTCAACAACCGGTGGGTTTGTCAATAACCAGGTTTCAGAAAAACCATTGAGCATGACTTTGGCAGAAAAGCCAACGGTTGCAACAGGTAATGGTGGAACTGCTTGGAGAGCCAGCTTTATTGCCGGATATGATTCAGCTGTTGGAAGTTGGAATACTATTATTCCGAACATTAATAACGAAGGCGTAAGATTGATTCAGCAAATTGATTTGGTTACTGGACAAGTTATTGGTTGTAATTCAGATGATGATGGTGTTTGGCCTGCAGGAACAAATACAGTGAATCCTTTAAATGGTTCAACTGCACCGTTACAAATTTCAAGTGTTGATGCACCTTTGGACGGAGGTTCTTGTTACAGGGTACTTCCTGTGAAAATAAGTTCATTTGATGTTGCCAAAGTAAGTAATTTGGTTAACATCAACTGGCAAACTGCTCAAGAAATTAATTTGTATCAATTTGTTGTAGAAAAATCAACCGATGGTATCCATTGGAAAACACTTTCTTCAGTAAATGCATTTGGGAATAGCAACACTGCGAAAAATTATTCAGCTGTTGATTATTTACCTTCAATTGGCAACAATTATTATCGTTTAAAATCAGTAAGCCTTTCAGGTGTATTTGATTATTCTCAAATCAAATTTGTAAACTTCAAAGATGCGATTCATTTGTCAATCGCTCCAAATCCTTCAAGTACATTTACTAATGTAACCGTAGATGCAAAATATACAGGAGAGAAGAAAATCCAATTAGTAGATGCAAAAGGTGTTGTTGTAAAAACGGCTTCCTCATTTGCCAACACAATCAATATCAAAACAGCTGATTTACAAAAAGGAATTTATGTTGTAAAAGTTGTTGTAAATGGTGAGGTGTTGACTTCAAGATTGGTGATTCAGTAATAGATTATTGTTACATATTAAAAAGGCGGCTTCAGTAATGGGCCGCCTTTTTTTAATTAAGAAATATGCCTGAAGAAAGTCAAGTGGTATTGAAGAAAAATCAGTGTAAATATTTGGCTGTCAGAGTTGAGTTGACGTAATATTGCGATATTGCAATATTGCAATATCAAAACGCCCACACACATATATATATAATGAAAAATCCCGGCTACCTGAGGCAACCGGGACTTATTTAAATTTTGTCAACTAATTTCAAACTATTCTACCGTAACACTTTTCGCCAAATTACGAGGTTTGTCTACGTCAATGCCTTTTGCTGTTCCAACATAATAAGAAAGCAATTGTAAAGGAATGACAGTAAGAATCGGCGCAATCAATTCATCGGCAGGTGGAATGGCAAAGAAGTCATTGCTTAATCCTGGGCTGACCGTATCGCCTTCTGTCACAATTGAAATGATTTTTCCTTTACGTGCTTTGATTTCCTGCATGTTGCTCACGATTTTTTCGTGGTACATATCTTTTGTGGCAATAAATACAACAGGAAGATTTTCATCGACTAATGCTATAGGCCCGTGCTTCATTTCGGCAGCAGGATAACCTTCGGCATGTATGTAAGAAATCTCTTTTAATTTCAAAGCACCTTCAAGTGCTACCGGGAAATTATAACCTCTTCCAAGGAATAAAAAGTCAGATGCGTCTTTATATTTTTCAGCAATTTTTTTGATATCCTCAGCATTTTTCAGAATAGCATTTACTTTTTCAGGAACTTCCTCTAACTCCAATAATAATGATTTATACCTTTCATCAGAAATCGTTCCTTTGTGTTTTGCGATATCCAAGGCTACCATCATTAATACCGCCAATTGGCCTGTAAATGCTTTTGTTGAAGCTACACCGATTTCTGGTCCGGCATGCGTGTATGCTCCTGCGTTAGAGATACGAGCAATTGAAGAGCCGACTGCATTTACCACACCAAAAATAAAGGCTCCATTTTCTTTAGCTTTTTCCAAAGCAACCAATGTGTCTGCTGTTTCACCACTTTGAGAAATGGCAATGATAACATCGCCTTTATTGACAATTGGATTTCTGTATCTAAATTCAGAAGCATATTCAACTTCTACTGGAATACGACACAATTCTTCAATGATGTATTCTGCAATAAGTCCGGCATGCCAACTGGTACCGCAAGCCAGAATCATAATACGATTGGCATTGATTAACTGGTCGATATGTTTATCAACACCACTCATTCTGATAACACCTTCTTTAGCGTCAAGACGTCCTCGTAAGCAATCGAAAATGGTACTCGGTTGTTCAAATATTTCTTTAATCATGAAATGGTCATAACCACCTTTTTCTATGGCAGCCAATTCCATGTCCAGCTTTGTGATGTATGGCGTGATTTTTTCGTTGCCCAGATTTTTTAATATCAATTCATCTGGCTTTACGATGGCCAATTCATAATCATTTACGTACACAACTTCTTTAGTGTACTCAATAATGGGAGAGGCGTCGCTTGCTAAAAAATGCTCGCCTTTTCCAATACCAATTACCAGCGGACTTCCCTTTCTGGCAGCGATAATAGTGTCTGGATTGTCTTGTTCAATCAATAATATACAATAAGCACCAGTAACTCTTTTTAAAGCAATACGAACCGCTTCTTCAAGAGTGCTATTATTGTTCTGTTGAATATCTTCTATGAAATTGAGTAAAACTTCAGTATCTGTATCACTTTTAAATTCGTATCCTTTATTAATCAAATCCTGTTTGATTAAGGCATAGTTTTCAATAATACCATTATGAATCATGGCCAATTTGCCACTTGCAGATGAGTGTGGGTGCGCGTTTCTGTCACTAGGTTCACCATGAGTAGCCCAACGGGTGTGACCAATACCAATTTGTGCATCTATGTTATTACCAATCATCGATTCTTCTAGTTCGGCAACTTTCCCTTTTTTCTTGTAAACGTTCAGCTCACCATCTTTTAGAAGTGCTACGCCACTACTGTCGTAGCCTCTGTATTCGAGTCTTTTAAGTCCTTTTAAAATTACTGGGTAAGCTTGTCTTGAGCCGGTATAACCAACTATTCCGCACATGTAGTATAAATTTAAATTAAAAATTAAAAATAATAAACCTATGACTTTGTGTAAGGATCTATACTGATAATCAGAGGTTTACGATTTTGCTGATGCAATTTAGCAAATTAATATGCAAATTCTAAATAAAATGACGACAATTACTAAAGCAGAATGCCTTTGAGAAAAAAGTATGCTACTGAGAAATAGATGACGATACCGGTTACATCAACCAAAGTAGCTACGAATGGTGCTGAAGAAGCAGCAGGATCGAGTTTTAGTCTTTTTAATATTATCGGAAGCATAGATCCCATTAAGCTACCCCAAAGAACAATACCTATAAGTGAAAAGAAAATGGTCATGGCCAAAAGATTCCAATGTTCACCGTAATCAAAGATGTGTAAGTTTTGCCAGATGAAAATTCTGAGTAAACCGATGCTTCCTAAAATGGCTCCCAGCAAAAATCCGGTAATCAATTCTCGTCTCATGACTTTCCACCAGTCGGTGATCGTCAATTCGCCCAATGCCATTGCCTGTATGATAAGAGTAGAGGCTTGCGATCCGCTATTGCCACCGCTACTCATAATTAAAGGAATGAATAATGCCAATACTGTTGCTGTTTCAATTTCATGTTGAAAGAATTGCATAGCAGAAGCGGTAAGCATTTCTCCCAAAAACAACAATACCAACCAACCTGCACGTTTCTTTAATAATTTAGGAATGCTGATATCCAGATAAGGTTCATCAAGTGCTTCGGTGCCTCCGATTTTTTGGATATCCTCACTGAATTCTTCATTGGCAATCCACAAAACGTCATCAATGGTGATGATACCAAGGAGTATATCTTGATCATCAGTCACAGGTAAGGCTACACGATTATTCATTTTAAAAGCTTCATTCGCCAATTCCTGGTCATCATTGGCATTCAATGAAATATACCGTCCATCCATCAACTCACTCACTTTCGCTTCCGGTGAAGCAAGAATAATTTCTCTTATTCTGATATCGTCTAATAATTCGCCTTTATAGTTGATAACATAAATTACATCAATGGTTTCGCTATTTGTTCCAAATCTCCTGATGGTTTCAATAACTTCTTTTACGGTATTGTATTCATACACATAAACATATTCTGGCGTCATGATTCTTCCAACGCTGTTTTCAGGATAGCCTAATAGCTCAAGTGTTATTTTTCTTTCGTCGGGATCAAGTGTTTTAATCATTTCTCTTACCACACTATTCGGTAAGGCTTCCATAAAAGCAACTCTATCATCCGCGGGAAGTTCATTTAATAATTCTGCAGACTTGAAAGCAGGTAAATCTTCAATAATTCTTTTCTGTTCTGCTGATTCAAGAATTTTAAAAACACTTGCAGCCCTATGTATTGAAAGATGTGAAATGATTTGTGATTCGAAATCGGTATTATCATATATGAGATCTGCGACATCACTGATGTTCTGATTGTTCAGGAAATCCCGAATCTCCAGTTGATCTTTGGAGGCAATTACCTCTTCAAACTGTTGCTGCAATGTGATATCGTCCATTTCTAAAGACATGCAGGTTAATCTTTTACACGTAAATAATATTCAAATTCGCTATTTTCGTAAGGGTTCGCGAAGTTAGTTTATTATTTTTTGAAATTATGATTCATCAATCTTTATATATAGAATTAACAGAAAAAAAAGGGAAAGGCGTTTTTACAACAGAAGTAATTCCTGAAAATGTTGTGGTTGAATTGTCGCCAGTAATCGTGATGAAAAAAGAAGACAGAATTCATCTAGATCAAACATTGCTTCACGATTATATTTTTGAATGGGGTACCGAAAAAGACAAATGTTGTATGGCATTGGGATTCATCCCCATTTACAACCATAGCTACAAAAGCAATTGCGAATATTTTATGGATTTTGATGAAGAAACCATTTTTGTAAAAACAGTACGAGCGATAAAAAAAGGAGAGGAGTTGACGATAAATTACAATGGCGATTGGGACGATGAAACTAAAGTATGGTTTGAAGTTGAGGCCGGATCTTAATTTGAAAAATAAACATAAAAAAACGCGAAGTACAAGCTTCGCGTTTTTTGTATAAAGAAATTTGAAATTAATTTTTATTTGCAAAATCTCTTCTGATGATATTCAATGCAGCCCCTTCTTTAAACCATTCAATTTGTTGTTCGTTGTAAGAATGATTTACTTTGATTTCATCTTGCGTACCATCATTGTGATGCAATACCAAAGTTAATTTTTGGTTGGGAGCAAATGAGGTTAAGCCGACAATATCAATGGCATCATCTTCTCTGAATTTTTCATAATCCGCTTTGTCATCAAAAGTCAATGCCAACATACCTTGTTTTTTCAAATTGGTTTCGTGTATGCGTGCGAATGATTTTACAAGAACGGCTCTCACGCCTAAATGACGTGGTTCCATAGCGGCATGTTCTCTTGAAGAACCTTCACCATAATTTTCATCGCCAACTACGATTGAACCAACACCTGCAGCTTTATAAGCTCTTTGTGTAGATGGAACAGTTCCGTATTCTCCTGTAAGTTGGTTCTTGATATTATCAGTTTTTTCGTTGAAGAAGTTAACAGCACCAATCAACATGTTGTTGCTGATGTTATCCAAATGTCCTCTGAATTTCAACCATGGACCCGCCATAGAAATATGATCAGTAGTACATTTCCCTTTTGCTTTAATGAGCAATTTCAAACCTTTCAAATCAGTTCCTTCCCATGCAGCAAATGGTTCTAAAATTTGAAGACGCTTACTATCTGATGCCACTTTTACTTGTACACCGCTTCCGTCTTCTGCTGGAGCTTGGTAGCCTGCATCTTCGGCAGCAAATCCCTTTACTGGTAATTCATCACCTGCAGGAGGATCTAGCTTTACTTGTTCGCCTTTATCGTTGGTTAAAGTATCCGTTAGCGGGTTGAAATTCAAATCGCCGGCAATAGCCAATGCTGTAACCAATTCAGGAGAACCTACAAAAGCAAATGTATTGGGATTGCCATCAGCACGTTTTGCAAAATTTCTGTTGAAGCTATGTACGATGGTATTTTTTTCTGCTTTCTCAGCGCCAACTCTTGCCCACATGCCAATACAAGGACCGCAAGCGTTAGCAAATACAGTAGCGCCGATTTTATCGAATACGCTTAAGTAGCCATCTCTTTCTATAGTATAACGAACCAATTCAGAGCCTGGAGTTATCGTGAATTCTGCATTTAATTTCAATCCTTTTTCTGAAACTTGTTTGGCCAAACTTACAGCACGACTGATGTCTTCATAAGAAGAGTTGGTGCAGCTTCCAATCAAACCCACTTCAATTTTTGTAGGCCAGTTGTTGGCAGCAGCAGCTTCTTTCATTTTAGAAATTGGCGTAGCTAAATCGGGAGTGAATGGTCCATTTAAATGTGGTTCTAATTCACTCAGATTGATTTCAATTACTTGATCAAAATAAGCCTCGGGATTTGCATATACTTCTGCATCTCCGGTAAGATGTTCTTTAACTTGGTCAGCCATTGCAGCGATTTCTTCTCTGCCTGTTGCTTTCAAATAACGACTCATACTTTCATCATATCCGAAGGTAGAAGTAGTAGCACCGATTTCAGCACCCATATTACAAATAGTGCCTTTACCTGTACAACTCATGCTGGTAGCACCTTCGCCGAAATATTCTACAACAGCACCAGTTCCACCCTTTACGGTAAGGATACCTGCAACTTTTAAGATAACATCTTTAGGAGCAGTCCAACCATTAAGCTTGCCTGTTAGTTTGATACCAATTAATTTTGGCATTTTCAATTCCCATGGTAAACCTGCCATGACATCACAAGCATCTGCACCACCAACCCCAATCGCAATCATTCCCAATCCGCCTGCGTTTACAGTATGGCTATCCGTACCAATCATCATGCCACCTGGGAAAGCATAGTTTTCAAGAACCACCTGGTGAATGATTCCAGCACCTGGTTTCCAAAATCCGATACCATATTTGTTAGAAACAGAAGCCAAGAAATCATATACTTCACTGCTTTCGTTTACGGCTCTATTTAAATCAGTTTTACTATCTACTTTGGCTTCGATTAAGTGATCGCAATGCACAGTACTTGGTACTGCTACAGCAGCTCTTCCTGATTGCATAAACTGAAGCAATGCCATTTGAGCAGTTGCATCTTGCATGGCAACTCTATCTGGTGCAAAATCAACATAAGCCTTACCTCTTTCAAAAGATTCAGCTGCGTTGCCTTGCCAAAGGTGAGCATACAATATTTTTTCAGTAAGTGTTAGCGGCTTACCTACAGCTTTACGGGCTGCTGCTATTCTTTCAGGAAAGTTGCTGTAAACCTTTTTGATCATTTCGATGTCGAAAGCCATTTTTTAAAATAATTTGATGATGAGTTAATTTGGGAATTTGGAAATTGAGCGTTTGTTGCAGCCATATTTATTGCTGATAAATCAATTTCGTTTTCTCGGCTGCGAAATTACTACATTGAAGTTAGTTTTTTGTATAAAAATTCGTATTTTTAAGAACTATGAACAAGCTCAAATATTTCGTGGAATGGCATGTGTTTGGCGTTTGCACCGCCATAGGTGAGAAAATGGGAATTGCTACCAGCATCATCAGAAAATACTTTATTTATATTTCCTTTCTTACGATGGGTTCTCCATTAATAGTATATCTCTTTGTGGCATTTTGGATGAATGCGAAGAAGTATGTGAGAATATCGCGCCGCAATCCTGCAGGAATTTGATGAAAGGTTTAATAGGTTGAAAAATGTTCAATAGGTTCAAAATGTTTTTTGCATAACAAACCTTTTGAATAAATTGAACCGGCCAAACCTCTTGAACCTTACATAACTGCTTTTCTCAACACCACTAATTTCTCCAACAAGGGTTCTAACAAATCAAGACGTAACATATTCGCCCCATCGCTTTTTGCTTTAGCTGGTTCGGGGTGTGTTTCGATGAACAAACCATCAGCACCTGTTGCAATGGCAGCTTTTGCAATGGTTTCTATTAATTGAGGATTGCCGCCTGTTATGCCTGATGTTTGGTTGGGTTGCTGTAAAGAATGAGTACAGTCCATAACAACTGGCACACCGATTTCTTTCATCCAAGTGATGTTTCTATAATCAACAATCAAATCCTGATAGCCGAAACTATTGCCTCTTTCCGTGAGCCAAACATTTTCGTTTCCGGCTTGTTTGATTTTATCAACTGCAAATTTCATCGCCGGACCACTTACGAATTGTCCTTTTTTTACATTCACAATTTTGTTAGTGGCGGCTGCGGCTAAAAGTAAATCTGTTTGGCGGCAAAGGAATGCTGGAACCTGCAACACATCTACATATTCGGCAGCGATAGCCGCTTCAGCAGCTGTATGAATATCTGTTGTAGTTGGGATATTTAATTTTTTCCCTGCGGTATTGATTAATTGCAAAGCTTCGTGATCACCAATGCCAGTAAAAGAGGAAGCGCTAGTTCGGTTTGCTTTTCTGTAAGAAGCTTTGAAAATATAAGGAATTTCAAGTCTTTTGCAGATGCTTGCTACTTTTTCTGATATCTCCATCACCATCGTTTCATTTTCTACGACACAAGGCCCTGCGATGAGGAAAAAGTTGTTGTTATTGTATTGCTGATTTTGAAAAAGACTTGATGGATAATTGTTCATGTTGCAAAAGTAGGATAATAATAGATTCTTTTAAGTCGAGACATTTGCATAAAAAAAAGAGGCTGTTATTTTTTAACAGCCTCTTTTTGTTTTCTCACTCAACTATATTATAAAGTTTTGTCATAGTCGCCATTTTTTGGCTTTAGATCTCCAGTTATTATTCTAATTAAATCTATCAATGTCCAAATTCCAAGTCCACCCAAAGTTAAAATTTGAACTACTCCTTGCCAAGTATATCCTAAATAAAAACGATGAATTCCAATTCCACCCACAATTAAACAAAGCAATAATGCTACAATTTGAGATTTTCCTCCACTTTCACTGCCTTGAGCTTTACTTTCGGCAATAATTTTGTTTCCTAGTTTTTTTCCAAAAATAGAAATTGCAATTTTTTCTTTTAATGTCAATGATGAACCTTTTGCAGTTTCAATAATTGTTTTTAACTCTT
>CANGEZ010000053.1 GCA_947452875.1 Chitinophagaceae bacterium | reverse complement strand
TTCATCTGTATTAGTTTCAGCCTGACGACCTTCCCACATTTTAATTAGCTTCAGTGCATTCCAAATTTTATTATTGAAATTTCTTCCTTGTTCTAATGCAGATTCATCAAACAAAATATCATTACCGGCAGGAGAAGCAATCATGATACCGAATCGAGTAGCATCAGCGCCATACTGATCAATTAGTGCCAGTAAGTCGGGAGAGTTACCCAAACTCTTACTCATTTTTCTTCCTTGTTTATCTCTTACAATACCTGTGAAATAAACTTCGTTAAATGGCTTGGCATCCATGTATTCAAAACCTGCCATAATCATACGTGCCACCCAGAAGAAAATAATTTCAGGAGCGGTAACTAAAGTATCAGTTGGATAGTAGTATTTAATTTCTTCATTGTTAGGATTACTATACCCTTTGAAAACTTCGAATGGCCATAACCAACTGCTGAACCATGTGTCCAAACAATCCTCATCTTGTTTTAAAGTAGCGTTAGAAATGCCATGTTCTTTTTCAAAAGCTGCAATGGCATCAGTTTCATTTATGGCAACCACAAATTTTCCATCAGCATCATACCATGCGGGAATGCGATGTCCCCACCACAATTGGCGACTAATACACCAATCTTTGATGTTCTCCATCCAATGGCGGTACACATTTTTAAATTTACCAGGATAGAATTTTATTTCTTCTTCCATCACAGCTTTTAGGGCAGGAGTGGCGATGTCTTTCATACTTAACCACCACTGTAAACTCAAACGAGGCTCAACTACAACATCTGTTCTTTCGCTATAACCCACTTCACTTGTGTATTCTTCTGTTTTTAAAAGGAATCCTTTTTCTTCAAGTTCAATGGCAATTTTTTTACGCACTTCAAATCTGTCCATGCCCACATAAATCTGAGCTGCTTCACTTAATGTACCATTGTCATTAAACACATCGATGACTTCGAGGTTATGTTTTTGTCCAAGCGTGTAATCGTTCACGTCATGTGCTGGTGTAACTTTCAATGCGCCTGTTCCAAAGTCCATAGTAACATAATCGTCCGCAATGATTTGGATTCGTCTATTGATTAACGGAACAAAAGCAAATTTCCCGTGAAGGTGTTTATAGCGTTCATCGTCAGGATGTACACAGATAGCCGCATCTCCCATGATGGTTTCAGGTCGAACGGTTGCAATGATGATATGGTCATCTGTTCCTTCGATGGCATATTTTAAATGATAGAGTTTTTGTTTGGTTTCTTTGCGGATTACTTCTTCATCGCTCAAAGCGGTAAGTGCTTTCACGTCCCAGTTGATCATTCTTTTACCACGATAGATGGCACCTTTCTTATGCAAGTCAACAAAGATTTTAATTACGGAGTCGTAATAATCTTTATCCATGGTGAAAGTGGTGCGGTCCCAATCCAATGAACAGCCCAATTTTTTCAACTGTTGCAAAATGATACCACCGTATTTTTCTTTCCACTCCCAAGCGTATGAAAGAAACTCATCTCTGCTTAAAGAAGATTTGGTGATACCTCTTTCTCTGAGCATGGCAACAACTTTTGCTTCTGTAGCAATAGAAGCGTGATCGGTACCCGGTACCCAACAAGCATTTTTACCGGTCATACGTGCACGACGAATTAAAATATCCTGAATGGTGTTATTCAGGCAATGGCCCATGTGCAGCACTCCAGTTACATTTGGCGGAGGCATTACAATAGTGTAAGGGGTTCTGCTGTCGGGGGTACTTTTAAAATATTGTTTATCAAGCCAGTGGCTGTACCATTTTTGTTCGGCTGATTGGTGTTCAAAATTTTTGCTTAATTCCATATTTTTAGGGAAAGTTTCTTTAATTATAATTTGTGTGCAAAAATAAAGAAACAAAGCTGTAATTATTCTGAAATAAGTAATACCTTAATCGCCCTTTATAAAATGTATTCAATAGTAGATATAGAAACAACGGGTTCACGTGCTTTTGGCAACAGTATCACTGAAATTGCCATATTGGTGCATGATGGATCCAATGTGGTGGATGAGTTTCATACTTTGGTAAATCCGGGTGTTCCAATTCCTCATTTTATTACTTCTCTAACTGGAATCAGTAATGCTATGGTTGCATCGGCTCCTGATTTTTCAGAAATTGCAGGGAAAGTTCATGCTATTTTATCTCAAACCATATTTGTAGCACATAATGTTGGATTTGATTATTCTTTTGTAAAAAACGAGTTGAAAATTAGCGGTTTTGATTGGAGCGCAGAAAAGCTATGTACCGTAAGAATGGGTCGAAAATTCCTTCCGGGCCATGAATCTTATAGTTTAGGCAAGCTTTGCGATAGTCTGGGAATTGAAATTGAAGCACGTCATCGGGCTTTTGGTGATGCTAAGGCTACAGTTGAAGTGTTTGAAAGAATCTTGAAAAACGGAGGAGGAGATTATTTTCAAAAACAATTTAAGTTGATTAATACTCAAATGTATTTTAAGCCATAATCTCAAGAGTGGCGTTTATATTTCTGTCGTTGATAGCCTCGCATTGAGGTTTGAGATTTTCGTACGAATCTTTTTTTACCGGATATTTTCCTTTGTAATGAATGAGCATGGCGCATTGTTCGGCCTGTTCTTTAGTATGACCACATATTTCAATCAGTGTGTCGATTACCCACTGGAAAGTATTTACATCATCATTCCACACTAACAATTGATAAGGCGGTTCTACTTCGGTGAGTAAATCAGTATCGTATTGCTCGTTGTATTTAGGATTGTATGATGAGTTGTGAGTCATAATCGCGGACAAAGGTATTGTAAAAGTAATTTCAGTGTGTGATTTATTTATAAAAAAACCTCACTCTTTTTGTTGAGTGAGGTTTCGTTGTGGGAGCACACGGGTTCGAACCGCGGACCCTCTGCTTGTAAGGCAGATGCTCTAAACCAGCTGAGCTATGCTCCCTTTCATTTAAGGAGTGCAAATATAAGGTGCTAATATTTATTGACAAAAATATTTTACAATAAAAAACAGGTTAAGTAATTTTTTTTTATAGCTTAATTATAATAAAATCACTCAAACTGCGTTTTTATTGTTGAATCCTATTCCGTAATGAAAATTAAAAACGTGAAAACATTAATTACACAAACTAAAAAACTGCATTTGATCTGTAATATGACATTTGCATTGCTTGCTGCCGGTAGCATTTACGCTCAGGCTCCAAGTTCAACATCAGTGCCTCAAGAATCCATGAGGGTCTCACTTTACCAGCTAAGTGGTAGTGGAACAACTACACTCGCTGATGGAAATCTCACCAATTACAACGATAGTTATTCAAATGAAGTAGGGGATGATGCCCTAAAGATGAATAATTTCGGAGAAAATTTTGCGATTCTCAGAAGCAATTACAAATTGGCTATCGAGCAAAGAAGAAAAATCTATGATGCAGATACTACATTTTTCTCAATGTGGAATATGCAACAACGTAACTACAGATTAATCGTAACTACGTACAATCTTGAACATCCAGGGTTACAAGGTTTTTTTGTTGACAATTATTTGAATACTTCAACACCATTGGCATTGAATAGTCAAAATTTAATTGACTTTTCAGTAACCAGTGTTGCAGGTTCTTATACTGCGGAACGTTTCAAAATCGTTTTTAGAAATCCAACTTTAACGCCATTAGCTACTTTGTTCTCTGCATTTAATGGTAGATTAAATGGCTCTAAAATTGATTTACAATGGAACGTAAATAATGAAGTGGCTATGAGTGAATATGTATTAGAACGCTCATTAGACAGAATCAATTTCTCTCCATTGTATCGTGCTACGGCAGCGAATACCGGAGCTACAAGATCATATAGCTCGGCAGATGCCAATTATTTCAAAGGAGATAATTTCTACAGGGTAAAAGCTATTGGGCTTGCAGGTGATGTTCAATACAGTTCAATTTTAAAAATTAACGGTGGTGGTCTAACGCAGGAAATAATGGTATATCCAAATCCTGTTTCAGATAAGAAAGTAAATATTTTGATTACAGCAGTAAGTTCAGGTAAGTATCAATTGAATTTATATAACAGTGCAGGAAGCAGAATTATATTGCCTTCTATGCAAGTTACAGTAGGTCAAAACAGCCAGACCATAGAATTACCAGCAACATTGGCAACAGGTATCTATCGTTTGAAAATTACATCACCTGAAAATGTATCAGTAGTAAAAACAATAAACGTTTTATAATCGAAGGCGAAAGCCCGTTTTTAATCCCTCCCAACCCTCAAAGGCATCCTAAAAAAATGCCTTTTTTTTATTTTTATAATCTAAAAGAAATAAGTGTTAAAACAATAAAAATGCAAAATATCTGTTATTAGTGATACATAAATCCAATTTCTGTTTCATTGATTTCAGGCTTGGATTTTATTCATCTTATTGGAATGCTATTTCTTTAAAATGAAAACAAGCAATATGAGATTTAATCTATACCCTATTATTAACCTATCGAAAAACAGCTTGTGTAAAGTAAAGAACTTACTTTATTGTAGCCTCTTCACTATAGTATTTTTTCATCAATTCGCTTACGCACAAACCAGTACTTACACAACTGCGGGCAGTGGCACATGGCTTGCACCGGCGGGAGTGAGTTCGGTTACTGCAGAATGTTGGGGTGGTGGTGGTGCCGGCGGTGGTGCTACCGGAAACCCTGCAAGTGGGGGTGGCGGTGGCGGCGGATCTTACGTAAAAACAAGTTCTATTTCTATCACATCAGGACTGAGCTATAATTATTCAGTGGGTGCAGGTGGAACCGGCTCTACTTCATCTGGTAGTTCGGGTGGAGATTCCTGGTTTATCAGTACTTCAACTTTATTAGCCAAGGGTGGCCGTGGTGGTACATATGCCAATGCGGATAATATGACTGCAGCAAGTGCGACTGCTTTAACCACAGGAAATATTGGAACGATAAGTTATTATGGCGGTGGTGGTGGTACTGGTGGCGCTTCTGGCGGAACTAGTGCCGGAGGTGGTGGTAGTGCAGGAACATCTTCAAATGGTAATTATGCTTCTGGTTCTACCGGAGGCATTGCAGTAGCTGGTGGAGGCGCTGGGGCAAACGGAACCAATTTATCTGCCAATGGAGGCAGTGCTATTGCCGTTGGTGGTGGTGGTGGTGGTGCTCGAGCAACATCTGCTACAGACAAATCAGGCGGAAGTGGGGGTACTGGAAAAATTTTACTTTCTTATACTTGTCCTACCTACAGTATAAGTTCTACAAGCGTTACAAATGTTTGTTCAGGAAATGCTTCTGTTGTTACTTTAACAGGAAGCGTATCTTCATTGCCTGTTGGGATATATACTATTGTTTATAATTTATCTGCACCTAATGCTGTTACTGGCGCTACGTCTACTATGACCGTTAGTACTGCTGGTACAGGAAGTTTTAACACGAATACACTTTCAACTGCAGGATCAACAACACTTACGGTAACACAGCTCA
This sequence comes from Chitinophagaceae bacterium, assembly GCA_947452875.1. Classification (GTDB taxonomy): domain Bacteria; phylum Bacteroidota; class Bacteroidia; order Chitinophagales; family Chitinophagaceae; genus Ferruginibacter. The sequence goes on along the minus strand of CANGEZ010000053.1, from coordinate 4,971 downwards.
GATCAAGTGGATGTAGTACCAATATTAGTGCAAACAGAACTGGTGTCATTACTGTATCTGCAAGTGCAAATCCTATAATTGAATTTACACAAGGCGCATTAGATACAGTTGCCAATATTGCTGTTTGTGGCATTGTTGGTGGTGGCGGACAAAATGATATGGATATAGAATCTGGCAACCCGACAGGCTCAGTGATACAATGGCAGATTAGCTATGATACTGGTGTTACTTGGGTTAATGCTCCCGGCCCTACATCTACTGCTACACAATATGTATTAAATCCTATTTACACTACTTTTGAAACTGTTGCAGGACGTTATTGCTTTAGAGTCGTAATTACTACTGGGTCATGTGGTATTGCATATAGCAACACAATTGTTCTAAATGTAACTGGTACTTCTAATTTATCTCCAGGCACCATTGGAAGCAATCAAAGTTTCTGTTTGAATGGAGATCCAGCATTACTAACACAACTTACAGCTCCATCAGGTGGTGCAGGTACTTATACCTATCAATGGCAATCATCTACAGATAATGTCAGTTATTCAGTTGTTTCGGGTGCAACAGCTTCTACCTACAATCCACCAGTAATTAATCAATCAACTTATTACAAAAGAATTACCGTATCTAATGGTTGCAGGGCAGAAACAAATTCAGTGACTGCACTTATAACTGCTGCAGTTCCGGTGAGTCCGGGTACTATTTCAGGATTTTCAACTGTTTGTAGTAATGCAACAGGAATTAATTATACCATCAATTCAGTTTCAGGGGCAGTTTCCTATACATGGACTGTGCCTTCGGGATGGTCGTTAACGAGCGGAAGCGGAACAACATCAGTTGTTGTATCTACAGGTTCGGCAAGTCAATCAGGAAATCTTACTGTATATGCTTCTAATATTTGTGGTGCTGGATCTGTATCAACATTACCCATTAGTTTAACGAATGCCTCAACGGCTGCTGTGCTTTCAGGAGATACATCTTTATGCGGAGGTAGTAGCAGTTATTTGCGTGTATCCGTTACCGGTGGCGCCTCGCCTTATGAGGTTGTGTATTCAGATGGAACAAGCAATTTTACGATATCAAATTATACATCAGGAAGTAGTATACTTGTAGCGCCATCAACAACTACAAATTATAATCTTGTGTCTGTAAAAAATACAGGCGGCTGTTATGGCACTGGAAATCAAGGCTCACCTACTGTTACGATGTTATCTTCAGGTACCTGGATTGGTCGAGTAAACCAAGAATGGGATAATGCAGATAATTGGTGCGGTGGCGTACCCGATTCTATCACAGATGTTACCATCACAGCTGGGAACCCATATAACCCTGTAATCACTAGTGGTACAGCAAAAGTTAGAAATTTGAATCTTGGTGTAGGTACTCAATTACTCATCAATAATAGCACTTTGAAACTTTATGGAACCATGATTAGCTCGAGTGGTTTGAATTGCGAAAATGGTTCGCTTGAGTTGTGTGGAGCCTCTTCATCTCAAACTATTGCTGGCAATATGCTTTATCATAAATCTGTAAAAAAATTAAGATTGAGCAACCATAATGGTATTACATTTTCAGGAACAAATGATACTTTGAAAGTTTTAGGTGTTCTTGATTTTGGAAATAGCAATGTTACTTTAAATACAAATGGAAATCTGACCTTGGCTTCAAACGCAACTGCGACGGCTAGTGTAGCAGATATGACCGCCAATGGTTTGTATTCCGGAAACAGAATTACTGGCAATGTTACTGTAGAAAGATACATTGCCAATCATCCAAAATCTTGGAGATTTTTGTCAGTTCCAACTTATGGACAAACCATAAAAAATGCATGGATGGAAGGTAATCAGCCATTATCTAACAGTACTAATCCAGGTTATGGTACGATTATTACGAGTAATTTGACTGGTGCAACTACGACTTTAGGGTTTGATATTTATACTCCATCAGGAGCCACCATGAAGACGTTTAATCCAAATACAGCAAACTGGGAAAGTGTTTCTTCTGCATATAGTACTATGGCTAACAACAAAGGATACATGTTGTTCATTAGAGGCGACAGATCAGTAACTGCTTTTAATCAGGCGCCAACAGCAACAACATTAAGAACTAACGGGTTGCTCTATACGCCAATTGATAATCCACCAACATCACTAACTGTTCAGGCTGATAAATTTGAATCAGTTGGTAATCCTTATGCTTCTGCTGTTGATTTTTCCAAAGTAGGGAAATCGGGTGGCATACAAGATGTTTTTTACACATGGGATCCGGATTTGACAACTTCCCAAAATTCTGCATATGGTTATGGTGGATATCAAACTGTTGTGAGAGATGGTAATGGTTACATCGTAATTCCTGGAGGCGGTAGTTACTCAAATGGAAATGTAAGTATTAAAAGTGGACAAGCATTTTTTGTGCGTGCAATTGGAGCAGATGGTCAAATCAATTTTTCAGAAACTTCTAAATCAGAAGGAAATGAACAAGCCTCCAGATTGTCTTCTGAAATGCCACTTATAAAGTTGAATTTCTCTGTTTTAAATTCGGGTAATCCCATATTACTGGATGGTGTGGTTTCGCAATTTGACAGTGCCTTTGCAGCAGGTGTAGATGTAAATGATATTTTAAAAATAGGCAACAGCACATCAGAAAATATTGGTGTGATGCGAGATACGAAAAGATTGACAATGGAAAGACGTCCATCCATTGAAACAACAGATACTATTTTTTACAATTTGGGATCGATAAAAAGATTGAGTTATCAATTTGAAATCTCAGCACAAAATTTTGGAGACAATCAATACAATGCATTTTTGTATGACAAATACACTTTAGCATCAACAGCAATCAACTTGAATAGTAATACCTTGATTTCTTTTGTAGTAAATTATGATGCATTATCTTATGCTCCTGATCGTTTTTACTTAGTCATAAACAAAACAAGTGGAAGGCCATTACATCAGCATTTTGTTATTAATGCCAGAAGAAAAGATGGCGTTGCTGAAATTAGCTGGAGTGGAATGCAATTAGAGAATGCTCATCACTTCATTTTAGAAAAAAGTAAAGATGGTATACATTTTTCCCCATTAGGAGAATTGTCTGCTATAAAATTATATAAAGTAGATAATTATTCAATTACAGATATTGCTGATAAGTCGGTTGATTTTTATTACCGAGTAAATATGAAACTTGAGGATGGTACAGCCAAATTGAGTAATACAGTTTTATTGCCTGCAGATAAATCATTAATTGGAAATATTGAAATTGCTCCTAATCCAGTTCTTAACAAAGAGATTAATTTGAGTTTTCAAAACCAGCCAATGGGTAAGTATGATATTGTCATTTTGAGTAATGAGGGCGTGCTAGTTAAAACAACAGTTTTTACGGTTAAAAACATTAAGGAGGCATATAAAATTAAATTACCGGAATCTCTTCCTACAGGTAATTATAAAATGACCATAAACGGTCATACAGGAAAATTAAAGGTAATATCGTTTCAACTCAATTGATAAAAAATTAGAACATCATGTTTTTTTAAAACACTTAATAATAAATTAATACAACTAAAATGAATTTTAATTTGTTATTAATCAATCAAAAATTATTAGAACTGGTGAAATATGAAAAAAAAATCTACTAGAATACTTGCATCTTAGATTTTTCCTTTATATTTTTACCTTATTGTTCAGTTAGTTTCGTAACTTGCTGCGCGAAAACCCCCAATAGAAATTAAACCGCTGGCTAACCCATTGGTAATTTTATGGGAGTTATATTAATCCCAATCTCTCCGAAACACCACCAAAACCTCCAATCATCCTCTGTCAGACTGCATTTCCGGTTGAATTAATTTATTTATATCAACTGAAAATAATCAACTGAAAATCGCTAGTACCCCATAAACCTAAAGAAGATGATAGCACCTTTATTAAAAAAAATCAAACATTCTAATCAACTCAAGTTGAAAAATCTCCTTGTTTTGATAATCTTCATCAATGTTAGCAGTTTTAATCATTCTGCATTAGCTCAAACTTCTCCTTTTACTGCTTCAGCTTCAGGTACATTTACTGTTCCAGCTGGTATTACTTCAATAAAAGTTGAATGTTGGGGTGGTGGTGGTGGTGGTGGATCAAGAACAAGTACTGGTCTAGCTGGTGGAGGTGGTGGTGGTGCTTATGCGACGAATACATTAACAGTTACCCCAGGTACAGTTTATAATTTTACAATTGGAACTGGGGGCCCTGCAGGCACTTCTGGAAATTCAACTACTTTCAATACAAATTCCGTAATTGCAGTTGGTGGTTCTTTTGGATCAAATTCTGCTGGTGGCGGTGGTGGTGCAGCAGCTTCTTGTACCCCAACAGCAAACGCAAAATCCGGAGGAAATGGGGCTGCACCATCTGCATCAATTTCCGGTGGTGGTGGCGGTGCTGGTGGTGCTGCATTAGCGGGAGGTACTGGTAGCGCTTCAACAACAACAGGAGGTGGAACAGGTAATTCTGGCATTGCAGGTTTTGCAGGTACAGGAGCCAATGGAGTAACCAATACTACTAATACTACCGGTTTAACTGGTGGTAATTATGGTGGTGGTGGTAGTGGAGCTACTCGTACTTCTGGAACAACAACAATAAATGGAGGTGCGGGAGCAGGAGGTTATATAACAATTACATGGACTTGTGCAGCACCTTCCATAACAGCATCAAGTTTGGCAGCACAAACTGTCTGCCTAAACAGTACATTCTCTGCAATAACTGTAACGTCTCCAACCACAGGAGTAACTTATCAATGGTATAGCAATACATCAGCAAGCACTTCAGGAGGTACAACTTTGGGAACTGCAAATGGTGCTCAAACAAATTCATATACGCCACAAGCTTCAGTAGCAGGAACTACATATTATTATTGTATCGTTAAAGCTGCTTGTGGTACAACAACAACCAGTTCTGTATCAGGCGCTTTTGTTGTGTCAACACCAGCAAC
>CANGEZ010000052.1 GCA_947452875.1 Chitinophagaceae bacterium | reverse complement strand
TGCTCTGTAATGTCTTTCCTTCCTTCATATAAAATACCTTCTTTATCAAAAACCATGAAGTTGGCAGGTTTTGCGCCCAAGGATTCGTATAGTTCTATACAAGCCATGGCAGCAGCTCCGGCACCATTTACGACGAATTTTACTTTGTCAATTTTTTTCTTTTGAATTTCAAGTGCGTTCAACAATGCAGCTGCAGAAATGATAGCCGTTCCGTGTTGGTCATCATGCATTACAGGAATATTACATTGTTTTTTTAACTCCTGTTCAATGTAAAAACATTCAGGAGCTTTGATGTCTTCCAGATTGATACCGCCAAATGTTGGTTCGAGCGCTTTTACAATCTGAACAAATTTCACAGGATCACTCTCATCTATTTCAATATCAAATACGTCAATGTCTGCAAATATTTTGAATAGTACACCCTTACCTTCCATTACCGGTTTGCCTGCTGCTGGTCCGATATTACCCAATCCAAGAACGGCTGAGCCATTACTGATTACGCCAACAAGATTTCCTTTTGCAGTGTATTTATATACATCATCAGGATTGGCAGCGATTTCAAGACATGGTTCTGCAACCCCAGGTGAATAGGCTAATGATAAATCTCTTTGTGTTTTTGCTTCTTTAGTGGGAATGACTTCAATCTTTCCTGGTCTTCCTTTAGCATGGTATTCCAATGCTTCCTGTTTGCGAAGTATTTTTGCCATAATGAAAAGTAATTAATAATCAAGCGACATGTTATTTGTCACTCAATACATTTGCGGTGCAATTTACTGATTTGGACTGAAGTAAAGATGTTTATATGGGTAAACTTGCTTTCATGACGAGACCTATTCTGCTACTTTTAATATCAATAAATCTGATTTCTCAATAAATCATCCTGAGTATCCCTTTTTCGAATTAAAATAGCTTTATTATCCTTCAACATTACTTCTGCAGGCTTCAATCTTGAATTGAAATTGGATGCCATTTCAAATCCATATGCTCCTGCGTTGTAAAACACCAGGAGGTCGCCCTCTCTTACTTCATTCAATGTGCGGTCCCAAGCGAAAGTGTCTGTTTCACAAATATTTCCAACTACGGTATAAATTCTCTGAATACCTTCAGGGTTGGAGATGTTTTCAATATGATGGTAAGCGTCGTACATCATCGGTCTGATCAGATGATTGAAACCACTGTTTACACCTACAAATACAGTTGCAGGCGTTTGTTTGATTACATTGGCTTTTACAATAAAATATCCTGCCTGACTGACCAGATATTTCCCGGGTTCAAACCAGACTTCGAGTTTTTTTCCTGTCTCTTCTTCAAATTTATCGAACGCCTCTCCAACTTTTTCGCCCAGCAGTTTGATGTCGGTTTCTTTGTCGCCTTCCTGATAAGAGACTTTGAATCCACTACCCAAATCGATGTATTTCAAATTCGGAAAATGAACTGTCATGTTGAACATCACTTCCAATCCCATTAAAAAAACATTGATGTCTTTGATTTCACTTCCCGTGTGCATGTGAATACCTTCAATATTGAGATTAGTGGTTTTTACAATTCTTTCAATATGTCTAATCTGATGAATGGAAATGCCAAATTTACTGTCAATATGACCAGTGGAAATTTTAAAATTACCGCCTGCCATGATATGCGGATTCAGACGAATGCAAACGGGATAACTGTCACTGAAGGCATTACCAAATTGTTCCAGAATAGAGATATTATCGATGTTGATATTTACACCGAGCTCTTTGGCTTCGACCATTTCGTTGAAGTCGACACAATTAGGCGTAAATAAAATATTTTTCTTGTCGTAACCTGCCAACAAACCCAGTTTTACTTCATTAATGCTAACGCAGTCAAGGCAAGCACCCATAGCAAGTAGATGCTTTAAAACATTGATATTGGTGAGCGCTTTGCAAGCATAAAAAATCTTTGCATGACAAGATGTAAATGCACTTGTGAGTTTATTGTATTGACTTGTGATTTTTTCTGCATCATAAACATAAACTGGCGTTCCAAAATCTATGGCGATTTGATGTAGTGTTTCGTGCGATACATTTTCCAAAGCGAATGGGTTTAATATGAAAGGAATACTTGCAAAAATAGCGTTTAAATAAGAAGCCCGGAGGTTAAAATCCGGGCTTCTTATTTATAATAAATTTTTAATTATTTATGCTTCTTCTTGAGATTGGTTTTCTGTTGATTCAGGATTTGTTTCTACTTCTGACGGTTCAGTTTCAATTTCATCAGCAACAACTTCAACGTCTTCATTATTTAAATTGACATCACTCATTACGGTTGCTTTAACCAATTCTTCCATCAGAATTTCATTGATTTTTGGCAGCTCACTTGGACTATTAATTCCAAAATAATCCATGAAAGATTTTGAGGTGCAGTAGATTAATGGTTTTCCAACCGCATCTTCGTTTCTACCCGAAATGATAATTAGATCTTTTTCCAAAAGTTTTTGAACTGCATAATCACAATTCACGCCTCTGATGGATTCGATTTCACTTTTGGTAATGGGTTGTTTATAAGCAATGATAGAAAGTGTTTCCAAAGCTGCAGTTGACAAACGCTTGAGGAATTTATCTCCATTAAGCAATGCCACCGTTTTATGATATTGGGGTTTGGTCAAAAACTGCCAACCGCCACCACTTTGCTTGAGTTCAAAAGCGTAAAATTCAGTGTCGTATTTTTCTTTGATGCCTTCGATGGCAGCTTGTATTTGATCTGGATTGGCTCTGTCTTCAATAAAACCCAAGGCGTTATTAATCAACTCCGTAATTTCTTCGGCAGACAATGCCTTATCACTGGCGAAAATTAAAGCCTCAATGTGTGGTATGATTTGAGAGATTTCCATGTTGTTAATTTGATGATTTGATAATTTGGTAATTTGACAATGCTAATTCCTCAATTATCACATTTTCAAATTGGCACATTACCAAATTGACATTATCCTTGCAAAGCCGCAGCACCACTCACAATTTCTGTCAACTCAGTGGTAATAGCCGCCTGACGTGCACGATTGTAACTGATTTTCAATGATTTCAATAATTCATTTGCATTGTCACTGGCTTTATCCATCGCTGTCATTCTGGCTCCGTGTTCACTAGCATTGGCATCCAATACCGCTTTGAAAAGTTGTGTATTCAGAATTTTTGGCATCAACTCGGCAATAAGCACCTGTTGGTTTGGTTCAAAAATGAAGTCGGACTTTCTTTTATTATCTGTTGAATTGATTTTTTGTACCGGAAGAAATGGCTCTGCGATATAAACTTGAGAAGCTGCATTTTTGAATTCACTGTAAATCACTTCAACCGCATCTATTTCTTTTGCAGCAAATGCATCCATGGCATATTTGGCAGCTGTTTGCACTTTTTCAAAACTTAAACCAGAAAAAATGTCCCAATATGTATTGATGACATTAAAGCCATTCTTGGTGAAAAACTCAAAACCTTTTTTACCAATTGGTAATATCTGAACGTTTCCTTTACGGTTTTGTTCCGTATATTTCTCGTTAATAGTTTGTTTAGCTAGTTTGATGAGGTTGCTATTATAGCCGCCACAAAGGCCTCTGTCGCTGGTTACGACAATAATCAATACTTTTTCCACTGCTCTTTCAGCTGCTAAATCCATAGAAACATCTCCATCACTGCTGCTCACAATATTGCTGAGCATTTCCTGTAATTTTTTCGCGTAAGGGCGCATTTGGGTAATGGCGTCCTGAGCACGACGAAGTTTTGCAGCACTTACCATTTTCATCGCCTTGGTAATTTGTTGCGTGCTTTGAACACTTTTAATCCTATTTCTTACTTCTTTTAATGCGCCACTCATATGAAATTCTATTATTGGTGATAAATTTGAAGCAAAGGAAATCTTCAAATTTTAGGTCGCAAAGGTAGGGCAAATGCTAAATAAATCAAGAGATTATTTGGGTGTTTTTTTGGCTTATGAATTGAAATGTTGAGGTTAATTCAAAATTCAAAATTCAAAATTGAAAATTTTATTGGCGTTTTTCTGCTTTTTAATTTTAATTTTTGACTTTGGTCTTAATTTTTTACCTCGCTGCGCCATAAACTTCTTTACCTTTGCAGCCTGTCAATTTGGCTAATTAAATACCTTAGCACCTTATTTGACAACAGGTAAATACCTTAAAACTAATTGTGTATCTATAAGTAATAAAAATGTTAGGATTTATTTCAAAATTATTCGGAGGCAGTAAAAGTGAAAAGGACGTAAAGAAAATATTGCCTCAAATTGCAAAGGTTCGTGAGTTTTTCGCCACATACCAGTCGCTTTCCAATGATGAACTTCGTGGTAAAACTGTCGAATTCAAAGCTAGAATTAAAACGCATCTTACCTCCATTGATGACATTATTTCAGAAAAGAACAATGCAGCTGAAGCGTTGTCTCCAGAAGACATCAGTGGCAGAGATGTTTTGTATAGAGAAATCGATGAGCTGAAAAAACAACGTGATCAAAAAATCGAGGAAGTTTTATTGGAGATTTTACCAGAAGCTTTTGCTGTGGTGAAAGAAACAGGCAGACGTTTTAAAGAAAACGAAAATATTGAATCTTCAGCAACGGATTTGGATAAAGAATTAGCTGCTAAAAAAGAACACATCACCATACAAGGCGATAAAGCCATTTTTAAAAATTCATGGAAAGCCGCCGGAAATATCGTTTCCTGGAACATGGTTCACTATGATGTACAGCTGATTGGTGGAGCCGTTTTACATTCAGGTAAAATCGCCGAGATGGCTACCGGAGAAGGTAAAACCTTGGTGAGTACTTTGCCTGCTTATTTAAATGCATTGGCCGGTGAAGGTGTACATATCGTAACCGTGAATGATTATCTAGCCAAAAGGGATAGCGAGTGGAATGGTCCCATTTTCGAATGGTTAGGATTGAGAGTGGATTGTATTGATAAACACGAACCTAATACTGACGCACGTCGTAACGCATACAATGCAGATATCACTTATGGCACCAACAACGAATTTGGCTTTGATTACCTAAGAGATAATATGGTGCATCGCCCTGATGAAATGGTGCAACGCAAACACCATTTTGCGATGGTGGATGAGGTGGATAGTGTGTTGATTGATGATGCAAGAACGCCTTTGATTATAAGTGGTCCGGTTGGACATAGCGATAATACCCAGCAGTTTTTTGATTTAAAACCAAGAATTGAAAAATTGGTGGAAGCACAAAAAAAAGCAACCAATCAATATTTAATTGAAGCCAAAAAGAAAATCGCTGAAGGTAACGATGATCCTAAAGATGGCGGTTTGGCCTTGATGCGTGCTCATCGTGGTTTGCCAAAAAATAGTGCGTTAATCAAGTTTTTGAGTGAGCCAGGTATGAGAGTAAAATTGCAGAAAAGCGAAAATTATTACCTCGCCGATCAGCAAAAAGAAATGCCTAAAGTAGATGCTGAATTGTTCTTCGTCATTGATGAAAAAAACAACTCAGTTGAATTGACCGATCAAGGTATTTCTTTGATCACTCGCCATGGTGAAGATCCTGAATTTTTTATCCTTCCGGATATCGCCACAAAGCTTTCTGCCATTGATAAAACTTCATTGGATCCAGAAGAAAAATTACTACAAAAAGAAAATCTGCTGAATGAGTATTCATTGAAAGCAGAGCGTATTCATATTGTACAACAATTGCTTAAATCATACACGTTGTTTGAAAAAGACATCGAATATGTGGTGATTGATGGTGCCGTGAAAATTGTTGATGAGCAAACAGGTCGTATCATGGAAGGCAGAAGATATTCCGATGGTTTGCATCAGGCACTGGAAGCAAAAGAAAATGTAAAAATTGAAGCATCTACGCAGACATACGCAACCGTTACCTTACAGAATTATTTCAGAATGTATCACAAGCTTGCTGGTATGACGGGTACTGCGGAAACAGAAGCGGCTGAGTTATGGAGCATTTACAAATTAGATGTCGTAACCATTCCAACCAATGTAAAAGCGATTCGTATTGATGATCAAGATAAAGTTTACAAAACCAAGCGCGAAAAATATAGGGCTGTTATAGACGAAATCGAATTGCTTCGTGCTGCCGGACGTCCAACACTGGTAGGTACAACTTCTGTTGAAGTGAGTGAATTGCTAAGCAGAATGTTGAAACAGAAAAATATTCCTCATAATGTATTGAATGCAAAACAACACTCGAAAGAAGCACAGGTAGTTGCAGAAGCTGGTTTGGCTGGAGCTGTAACCATTGCTACCAATATGGCTGGTCGTGGTACTGATATCAAGTTAGGCCCCGGTGTAAAAGAAGCTGGAGGCTTGGCAATCTTGGGTACAGAACGTCATGAAAGTCGTCGTGTCGATAGACAGCTTCGTGGTCGTGCCGGTCGTCAGGGTGATCCGGGTACAACAAATTTCTTCGTGTCTTTGGAAGATGATTTGATGCGTATGTTCGGCAGTGAAAGAATTGCAGGACTCATGGATAGAATGGGTTACAAAGAAGGAGAGGTAATCCAACACAGCATGATTACCAAAAGTATCGAGCGTGCTCAGAAAAAAGTAGAAGAAAACAACTTCGGTATCCGCAAACGCTTACTTGAATATGATGATGTGATGAACAAACAACGTAACGTGGTTTACGGAAGAAGAAACCATGCGTTGTTTGGAGAAAGATTGGCGCTTGATTTAGATAATGCATTTTATGGTGTTGCGACTAATTTGATTCAGAATGCAAAAAATGGCGGTAGTCATGAGCAATTCAAATTGAATGTCATCATGCAATTGGGTATTGATACTGCCATTACTGTTGATGAAATAAATAAGGATGATGAAAACACCTTGACTGAAAAATTGTATCAAGAGTCGATGGCGCATTATGGCATGAAAAAGAACAATGTTGTGGCTCAAACCATGCCGTTGATTTCAAACATCAGAAAAGAACAAGGCAATCAGATTGAAAATGTTTCGGTTCCATTTACAGATGGCAAAAGAGGCATTCAAGCTTTGGTAAAACTTGATAAATATTTCGAAACGGAAGGAAGAGAGTTGATGAGCGCTTTGGAAAGAAACATCACGTTAGCATTAATCGACGATGCATGGAAAGAGCATCTTCGTGCTATGGATGATTTACGTCACAGTGTTCAGACTGCAGGTTACGAACAAAAAGATCCTTTGGTGATTTATAAAATTGAAGCCTTCAGTGCTTTCAAGGTAATGAATGATAAAGTGAATATAGATATCGTTGGTTTCTTAAGTCATGCGGGAATTCCAGTAGAACAATCACAGCCAGGTCAATTACGAGAAGGCAGAGAAAGAAAGACAGACATGAGTAAGATGAATGTCAACAAAGCGGAAATTGACGAAGCTGGACAAGATTATGCAGCCAATCAAAATGATTATTTTGATCCATCAGCACCGATAAAACAAGAGCCAGTTCGCGTTGAACCAAAAATTGGACGCAATGATCCTTGTCCTTGTGGAAGTGGTAAGAAGTTCAAGCAATGTCATGGAAAGGATGCATAATAATTTGTAACTTTCTGAAAGTTGCATTCATGATATAAAATCAGATTGTTTTGAAAATGAATCAGATGAATAAATCAAATTTTCAAATGCGAAAAAATTATTTGCTGTATTTTTTATTTCAGTTGCTTTTTATTTATTCCTTTGCTCAGGAAAATACAAATGATACAGTTGTAGTTTCAAATACGCATTCTATTTACAAAGACAAACGTGTGGATGTATTTGGAAAAAAAATGGCAGAGTACAACGAGAGCCTCGCTTTGAAAGTTCAGCTGGTAAACGGTTACAGATTAATGTTGTTGAATACAACCGACCGCGACCTCGCCATGAAAGTGCGAACTACATTATTGCAGCAATTCCCCGAACATAAAGTATATATGACTTTCCAATCTCCATATATCAAATTGAAGATTGGGAATATTGTCGATAAAAATGAGGCAGAAAAATTAAAGAAACAAATCACCGATTTGAATATTGTTACCGGAAATATTTACTTGCTGAATGAAAAAGTAGAGCAGAAGCCTGTTGACAAGAACGCAATTCCTGTTGAAGAGCAATAGTTGCTGTTGGAGAAATATTTTTTAATTTTTGACAACCCCTTTTATTGATGCTGAATACCATTAAAAATCTTGCCCGCACTTATACTAACGAATTCATTGAAGTTCGTCATCATCTTCACGCCAACCCGGAGTTGAGCTATGAAGAATACAATACCTCAAAATTTATACAATCTAAATTGAGCGAATGGAATATTCCATTTGAAGTGAAAGCCACAACCGGTGTTGTTGGTTTGATAAAAGGAAAAAATCCCGATAAGAAAATTGTTGCATTGCGTGCAGATATGGATGCATTGCCAATTGTGGAAGAAAATGAGGTTGCGTATAAATCAACAAATCATGGAGTCATGCATGCATGTGGTCATGATGTGCATACAACTTGTTTATTAGGTGCTGCAAAGATTTTAAATGAAACCAAAGATGATTGGGAAGGAACTGTGAAATTGATTTTTCAACCTGGTGAAGAAAAAAATCCCGGTGGTGCAAGTTTATTGATTAAAGAAGGTGTGCTTGAAAATCCTGCTCCTGAAAAAATTCTTGCTTTACATGTCCATCCCGGAATGGAAGCAGGACAATTCAGTTTCAGAGGTGGCATGGTTATGGCGAGCGCCGATGAAATTTATATCACCATCAAATGCAAAGGCGGACATGCAGCAGCGCCGCAGTTTACGGCCGATTCGATTCTTATCGCATCACATCTTGTTATTAGTTTACAACAAATCATCAGCAGAAATAATAATCCTTTCAATCCTTCGGTATTGTCGATAACGGCAATGAATGGGGGCAACACAACAAACGTCATTCCTTCTGAAGTGAAGTTGATGGGAACCTTCAGAGCGATGAACGAAGAATGGCGTTTCAAAGCACATGAAATGATTATCAAGCAAACTAAAGAATTGGTAACAGCCATGGGTGCGGAAGTGGATGTTAGAATAGATGTAGGCTATCCTTTTGTTTTTAACAATGAAGCACTTTCTGCTGAAGCCCGAGCTATAGCTGAACAATATGCAGGCACAGATAATGTTTCTGAAACAGAATTAAGAATGGGTGCCGAAGATTTTGCTTATTATTCTCATAAGATACCAGGTTGTTTTTTCAGATTAGGAGCCGGAAACAAAGCAAAAGGAATCACTAGTAATGTTCATACACCTACATTCAATATTGATGAAGCCGCGATTGAGCATGGCATGGGCATGATGGCGTGGTTGGCGGTTAAGGTTTAAGAGCCCCCTCAATCCCCCAAAGGGGGACTTTTTTGGAGCTTGAAAAGTTTTTGGGTTTTTGTAGGTTTTTGGGTTTTTACTTTTTACTTTTCAATTTTAAATTATTCCTCATGAAAATATCATTCCACGGCGCAGCCCGCACAGTAACAGGATCCAAGCATCTCATTACTTTATCAAACGGAAAAAAAATATTGCTTGATTGTGGCTTGTTTCAGGGTATGGGACATGAGACTGCAGAACTGAATGCTTCATTTGGATTTAATCCATCCGAAGTAAACTACATGATTTTATCTCATGCGCATATTGATCATTGTGGGTTAATTCCTAAACTGATAAAAGATGGGTACAAAGGAAAAGTATATGCAACACCTGCTACTAAAGATTTAGCGAAGGTGTTGATGGAAGATTCAGCCAACATTCAGGAAATGGATGTGAAATATGAAAACAAAAGAAGAGCATTATTGGGTTTTCCTTATTTGAAACCTTTGTATACTGTTGATGATGCCTTAATTGCTGCTGATCAATTTGTAACTGTTGATTACAATCAATGGATTCGAATTGATGAGGATATTGAATTTTGTTATACCGACGCCGGACACATTATTGGCTCTGCGGCTGTTCATTTGAGAATTACAGAAAATAAAAAAACAACAACTATTACTTTTAGCGGTGATGTTGGTAGATACAGGGATATTATTTTAAAATCGCCGGAAGTATTTCCACAAGCAGATTATATTTTATTGGAATCAACTTACGGTAATAGCTTGCACGATGAATTTCACTCTTCAACAGAAACCATGTTGAAGTGGATTGAAGATACTTGCTTGAAGAAAAAAGGAAAGTTGATTATACCGGCATTTAGTGTGGGAAGAACGCAAGAATTATTATATACACTTAACCAGCTCGAACTTGAAAACAGATTGCCTGCATTGGAATATTTTGTTGACAGTCCGTTAAGCACCAAAGCCACACAAATTGTAAAAAGCTATCCTCAGTATTTTAATTCAAGAATTCAAAAAGTAATATTAAGCGATAGTGATCCTTTTGCATTTAAGGGGTTGAAATTTGTAAAAACTGTTGATGAGTCTAAAATGCTCAACTATTATAAAAATCCTTGTGTGATTATTTCTGCAAGTGGAATGGCAGAAGCCGGAAGAGTGAAACATCA
>CANGEZ010000051.1 GCA_947452875.1 Chitinophagaceae bacterium | reverse complement strand
TATAATGAATTAGGTTTAAATTATCCCATTCCTCTGTTTCATTATCTTTAGACCGAGATCTATTTTTTTTCCTCATTCGTGATTCAGCATCATCCTGTATTTTTTCTGGCACCCCTTTTTTCCATGCCCATTCTTCACCATATTTTCCAACAAGTTTGATCTTAAAGTCCTTTCTCATATACTCCTCAATATTTTTTATAATTTCATAAGTTTTACTATTTAATGCTCTTTCTTCATTTTTTATATACTCTGCAAGGCCTATTGGGTTGAATTCTTTATATTCAGTATTAAGATGAACTTGGAAGTTTCTCCAATATATGGATGGGGCGCTGCCTCCTTTTTCTCTCATTAAAATATTTTTAGTGTTCTCATTTACATTTTTTACAAATCTTATTAGAGAATCAAGGTACTTTTTTGATTCTTCGAAATGAATCTTTATCGTCGATTTGTTTACATCTTGGTTAGTTATTTCAATTGTCAACTCTAGTATGTCACTTAACAACATTATTATTGCAGTAACTCCTTTATTAACAAATAAAAAGCTCTCTTTTCCTAGACTAAAATCCTCATTTAGATTATTTGTCAAATACTCAAAATTTAATTTTAAATAATGCAACAGATTTTCATTCGCCTCATTAATATTCCCCTTATAAAATATGCCAAGTACTTCAATTTTATCTTTTTTTATTACACCGAGAAATTTTCCTTTTTTTAAGCCAGTAATAATACACTGGGGAGTCAAAACCTTGCTGTCTTGGCCTACTGTAATATAATTGAATAGGCTCGAATTTCGATCTTCCGATAAACTAATTGCAATTTGCGAACACAGCGCATCAATTTGTTCAAGCTTGTTTTCAGAATCCCATTTTAAATCAGCATTAAGAGTGGTCATTAATGATTTAGGAACAGCTTGCTGATTTTCATTTATTTGCATAAATAACTTTACCTGTTCGGACTTTTCTAAATTTACGAATGCAACAACTGGAATAGTATTGCTAAATCTATATTTTGAGTCAGCATATCCATATAGTCGGTGTTGTCCATCAATAATAAAAGCAGATTTATATTCTTTTGGCAAATGCAATACACCAACTTTGGAGATGGCATTTGGTACTTGTGTATTAGCCTGCTCGAATTGAATTTTTTTCTTTGGATCTACAATATTTATCACAATAGAATTTGGAAAATAGCCAGGAGTTTTGGTATTATTAATAAATTCGGAAACAGACTTTAGCCGTGCTTTTTTAATTAATCTTTGGTAAGTAGGCAACATGTCTTCATTTGCTCTAGTTCTATGCAAAACGTAGCCAATTTTAAGCAATTTTTCGGGTTCGATCGAAAATGAATAGTAAGTATGTCCTCCCATTTTTCCTTGAATTGCAGGAACCTTATTTTCTAACTCAGGAATTGTCGATCCTGCAAATAAATATCCAAGCAATTGATATTTTGCTACACCACCCAATTGTTTATGCATGTCAATAAAATATTGGAATTTGTTCTCATCGAAATGAATCCCTCCAATATTTGCGAGTCTTTCTAAATCGGTAGGACCCATTCCTTGATTATAAGTCGCGAATAGAAACTTGGTTTTAAGCTTTTCATTAGGAAAAAGTTGTTGGATTGAGTTTTCTATACCAGCTTTTTTTGTTGTCCAAGCTTCCAAATCTTTTTTAAAGTCACCTGCTAATCTATTTGACTTGGATGATTTGCATTCTATATAAATTGCACATTCGTTATCTTTAATAAATACATCTATTTGTTGGTTGTTTTTGGAATTGTTCTTGTCATAAGGGAGATTAAAATCTCTATCCTTATTTAAAAAGACAAAGCCAAGATTTGCAAATAGCGTCCACATTTTATTTTCAAATAGCAAATCATGGTCTTTTAATTTTTTCATTCGGATGGAGTTTTTGAAATCTTTATCAAACTCCCAATCATCTTGCTCATGTTCTTCTCTTATTTTAATTCGTAGTTCCTCACTTTTAAAGGAAATTGTTTCGTAATCATAGGAGCTTTTTCTGTTTTTTAATTCAGCCTTTATTTCAGATCCAGATATTAGCTTTCCAAGTAGCCTACTTCGAGTGTTTTGTTCCATAATTATTTCAATATTTTTAACAAAGTATTTTCTTTCAACATTTCCAAATTTAACAAGTAATCCGCCTTATCAAAATACTCTCGTAACGGTTTTAATGTTGACCTCCAACCGGCTCCATCTGTTATCCAAATGAATTCAATATCTTGTTTATTCCAGTATCGATTCATTTCGATGTATTCGGTAGCTGTTGATTTCAGTTTTGAGCCACCGCCTCCATAAAAATTACATTCAATAAAAAACAGTTTGCCATTTTTATGTATTGCAAAATCAAGCTGCCTCGAAGATTTATCCACCAATACATGTAAGTTCCATTGTTCTTTTATTTTCCTCGCGGTTGCTTGTGGCATATATTGTAAGCCTAAGTTTTGGCAAGTTTCAGAAACAAATTCTTCTACCAAACTTTCCATTAATGTGCCACCTCTATTTTTTCTGCCGTTACTATCTAAACCAACTTCAACACCTGTTGCATAATCTACTAAGTTTTTTACTTTCTTATCTTTTAGTATTTCACCTATCCCAGAATTAACCACGAAATGTGCCAATTCTTTGCACTCATCGTCTGAAAGTTTTCCTTTGGTAAAAGAGTATTTTTTGTAAATAAAATGTTTAGTATCTATTAATATGTCAATTGACTTTTCACGAACCGCTATAAGAGTAGGAAATGCTTTTATTACTTGAGGATATTGTTTTATTAGGCTAAAAGCTTCTTTCTCAATATCGTCTTTGCCAATGAGAAAATTTAATAAATTTAGTTCCTTTTCAATAGGTTTAATATTACTGAATACCTTTTCCCAATTAACAAAATAATCCCATTTTGTAATTTTTTCTTTAAAGCTTTGAGTTATTCTATTAAATAACGAATCTTCATTTTGCAGATTAAGCAGTTTGCAAAGTTTGTTCATAATTATAGTTTGTTATTAAAAGTTCGGTTAATTCTCCTCTTTTTTCAGAATTTGCATTGATGCTTCTTCTTGCTTTTACTCTTGAAATAGAAAATTCTGAATAAATCTCATCAAAGAAATTATCGTTTGTATCTTTTCCTTTTACATCTGAATTACTAAGCATCCATTTATATCCTAGGTTTTCAAGTTTAGAACAAAAATTTCTCAATCGAATTTGTTCTTCATCATTGAATTCGTCCTTTGCATAAGAATTAAAACTTGAGGTATTACTTAAAGGCTTGTATGGGGGATCAAAATAGAAGAATGAATTAGTTGTCGCCTCGTGAAGCGTTTTTTCATAATCACCACAAAGCATTTCAACTTTCTGTAAAGAGTTACTAACTGCCATAATGTTTTTATTATCACATATAGTAGGCCTTTTATAACTACCCATTGGCACATTATATCCATTATTTTTGTTAACCCTATACAAGCCATTAAAGCATGTGCGATTTAGAAAAATAAATAAAGCAGCTTGTCCACTTTTTTCTTCTTTTCGAGTATTGTATAATTCTCTTTTTTTGTAATAGTATTCCTTTTTTTTCTCATCATTTCCTTCAAGGAGGTGAAATTCATTTTGAAGAATTTGAAGAATAGAAATAAGTTCTTTAGGCTTTGATGCAATTACGCTATAAGTGTTTATTAAATCAGCATTTATATCATTTATAACTGCTTTTTCTAATTTTGGAAAATTTTCAAGCATCCAAAATAAAACCGCACCACTTCCAACAAAAGGCTCAATGTAAGTAAATTTTCTATTAGATATTTCTGTAGGTAATGATTTCTCGATTTCAGTTATCAACTGTGTTTTTCCACCTGCCCACTTCAAAAACGGTTTGGCTATTTTGACTGTCATTAATTTTTTTTATTAGAATTATTATGCTACAAATTACTATTTGTTTTCTTGTTTTATATCTAAAGTTTATTTAGTTAAATACTGAATTTTATTCACAGATTTCTAAAATTAATAAAACAAACCTCAATCTATTGGAGGAATAGCATCCCTTTTCCTGCATTTTTCCAGAGATACAATTCAAGTAATTCTCCTGCTTCAACATTGATGGCAAGTGCTAAATCTTTGGGATTATGAAACTGCTCCCAGTCGCGTTCGTTGCGGAAATTGATTAGTGCTTCGGTTATTGTTTTTATATCGGACATATAAGTTTATGGATAATAATTAATCGATTCACAATCTACAAAAACTAAGTTTTATATAATCGTATAAATCGATATTATTTGATATTCGTGAAGGTATGGGAGAAGGCCGGAATCTATTGGAGGATCTAAAATTTTTCTATTTTTTTATATTTCGCCCAACGAATGAAGTGCTCTCCAAAATATGGAAAAATATGGAATCTGATTCCATAAAAAGACAATTGTGGTTTAATGAAACACATAATTTCTACTCAGCTCAGCCAACCAATTCCCTTTTATTTTGTTTTCTTTTATTGACCTCGTGCAACCGACATTCCATGCAGAAAAAACCCATCAACATAGTCTGGCTCAAGCGTGACCTTCGTACCCAAGATCACGCGCCGCTTTTTTATGCGGAAAAAGCCGGTTTGCCTTATATCATCCTTTTTCTGTTTGAACCTGCTTTATACAATCATCCAGATACATCCCTCCGTCACCTTCAATTTCAATATCGATCTATTCTTTCCATCAATCAGACACTGAATCCTTATCAAAAATCAGTGGTCGTTTGTCATGGAAATACCGTTGCTATTTTTGATTACTGGATGAATCAATATGACATTCATACCGTCTTCAGCTATCGCGAGAGCGGAATTGATTTGAGTTATCAAAGAGACAAAGCTTTGAAAAAACAATTTGATCAGCATCAAATCCTTTGGCAAGAGTTTCAACGGGATGGCATTCTCCGTGGTATCAAAGACCGAACCGATTGGGATAAACAGTGGTACTCATACATGCACCAACCGCTGTTAGAAAACAGTTTTTCTGTTCACACACCTTTAAATACAAAACATCCATTTACACTACCCGACTCATTTGAAAAACAACTGAATGAAAATTTTGCTTCCTTTCAACCTCCGGGCGAACACTTTGCCAAACGGTATCTGGATTCATTTTTGAATGAACGCGGTGTCAATTATTCACGCTTCATCTCCAAACCTTTTAATAGCAGAAAATCTTGTAGTCGTCTTTCATCTTACATTTCCTGGGGCAATCTCAGCATCCGGCAGGTTTATCAATCTACTTTACAGCACAAGAAAAATATTACTTACAAAACACCGTTCGCCAATTTCTTGAGTCGACTAAAATGGCATTGTCATTTTATCCAAAAATTTGAAGTGGAATGCAGATATGAATTTGAATGCGTCAACCGAGGCTATGAGCAAATGCAATGGGAAAACGATGCGCAAAAATTAGAGGCCTGGAAATTGGGTCAAACAGGAATTCCCATCATTGATGCTTCTATGCGTTGCCTAATTCAAACGGGTTGGTTGAATTTCAGAATGCGTGCGATGTTGGTTTCTTTTCTTTGTCATCATCTGCAAATCGACTGGCGTAAAGGTGCCTATCATTTGGCGCAACTCTTCCTCGACTATGAACCTGGGATTCACTACCCTCAATTTCAAATGCAGGCTGGCACCACGGGTGTGAACACCATACGGATTTATAACCCAGTAAAGAACGGATTGGAGCATGACGCAGACGGACATTTTATCAGAGCCTGGCTACCGGAATTGAAAAATGTACCCACGGCACAAATTCACCAACCCTGGTTGCTCACTTCCATGGAACAGCAACTACTTGATTTCAAATTGGGTGAACACTATCCTTTTCCCATCATCAACTTAGAAGCAGGAGCCAAAGCAGGTCGTGATAAAATATGGGGTATGCGAAAAGAAAAAACGACTCAGGATGAAAAAAAACGAATTTTAAAAGTACATACAAGGGTGAGGAAAACGAAATAGAATTTTCGAATTGATATAAGGCCTTTATTATTTATTGTTGCAGCAGTTCTGAATTATAGAAAATACAACTTTATTAGATTTGAATCTAGTTTTTTGGAATTTATAGAACAATTAAACTTATCATTTCCAATTAACTAGATTAATACTAATTCAGATAACCCGTTGATTGGGTAAAAAAGCGGTTTAATTACAATTAAATTTAAAGATTTGCCTATGGATTCCAACATTTTAAAAATTCATTGCCTTAAAATATCGTTATTTCCAAAAAAAGAAATAAATTTAGCCCCTCAATAACAATTCAGAAACCATGAAATGCTTAAAGAGTTGATTCAAACCCTTTGGGAATGAACGTTCAAAAGCATAACATGTTATCAAACTTTAAAAACAACATAAAAATGAAACTTTCTTATTTCTTCGCCTTAGTTACTTTAGGCGCCATCACATTCGTTTCTTGCAAAAAGGACACTCCCGTTGCTCCTGCAGGACCTGGTATTTCAGCGCTTAATTGTTCTGGTACTACATTTTCAGCAACTTCTAATCCTGGTGTTGCCTACAATGGAACTGCAACAGTTCCTTACACAGGTGGTAACGCAACAGCTTACACAGCAGGAACAGCTATTACTTCAACTGGAGTAACTGGATTGACTGCAACACTTACTGCCGGTACTTTGGCAAACGGAGCAGGTAACCTTACTTATACTATCACTGGTACACCTTCTGCTACTGGAAACGCCAATTTTGCAATTTCTTTTGGTGGTCAAACTTGCGCTATGACTTTGTCAGTAGTAAATGCTTATGTTGGCAAATGGGCTTATCAATATATTCGTGATTCTATTTACAACTGGAGCCAAGCTGTTTACAATAACACATTTGTGCTTGATTCTGTAAGAACTCCTCAAGATTTAAGAACTAGTATTGGTTACTTCCAATTTAATAGCAACAATACTTACAAATGGCAAACTACTACAGCTGCAACTTCTTACACAGGTGCATATTCAGCAGCTACTAATAACGGATTTGGTTATGGAACAACTTTAAAATGCTTGGGCATTTCTACTTCAGCACCTCCAAATGATACCACTTCTTTTTACATTTACACATTGACAGCACCTAATATGACTTTGAACAGAACCTACGGCTCTCTTAATGGAAATGGTGACACAATTGTAGTTGATAGATACTATGAATTGTTGAAACAACCATAATTATAATAACTAATTATAAAAAAAGGCCACTTTTATAGTGGCCTTTTTTATTTTTGTAATCAAAAGACTAAGGAAAAATTGAAATCGAGCATTGGGATTTACACAGGTCTTTCTCCTTTACTTAATGATAAATAAATGTGAATCTCAACAACTTATTGATTTTACAAATTCCATCCTTTGTTAATCAAATAATTCTTGCATCTTTTACAAAATTCTTTCTCTTCTCCCGTAGGATCATGACTTTCTGCATCGCGCATAAAACATGTTTTTTCCGGACAATGATTTAACCCTGCTGTATGCCCTAATTCATGAATAGCGATTTTGAAAAAATTAGATTTTACTTTCACTCTGAAATCAGATGCTACACAGGCATTGCCAGGTCTGAATCCTAGTCCCATGATGCCAAAATCAGGATTGTCGTTTTTTGTTGAACTGATATCAAAAGAGGTAATGCCTAAAAATACTTCATTTTCCTTCGCACGCCTGTTCATCCAATGAATCAGCGTATCGGCTCTGTATCTGTTTCTTGGTGCTGTATAGGCAATTGAAGGCATTAACTCTTTTTTCATCAAAATCACATCAGGAAATATTTGTTGTAATGAATCATAAATATTCTTGACGGTGACGTTATTTATTTTTCCTAATGGCAATAGGATTATTTTCTTATTAAATACAGATTTAGATACCTCAGGGTTGTTTTTCTTTTTTGTGATTTTTGATGAATCGGATTGGCAATTTGAGAAAAGAAGTATGCAGGATGAAATGGTGATGATGAGAATTCGAGTTTTCATATTTTTAATTTTTTTTGCCACAAAGGCACTAAGGTACACGAAGGATAATTTTGTAATTCATAAAAAATCTTTAAATGTGGCTAGTATTAAAGAATAAAGGCACCTAAATCCTCCGAAGAGAAAAATGCCATTTTAGAATAATGTAAAATTATTCACTTACTACACCTATTCGTAATCTCTAAAATCTCACTTCTTCGCGGTAAAAATATTCGTGGTTAATGACTTCACGAAACGTTCCTATGGAACGAATAAAAACCTATCATTTCGGGCTAAAGACGAATTGTTCCTATGAAACAAAAATTCAGGTTATCAAAATTAATCCAACATTTATGGCATCTTGAATGCGCTGCGTGACTTAAGGATACATTGCTGTGAAAAATGGTCCATTCGACCCCACGAAAGTGGGAAATTAAAACAAAGCAGTCGCTTCTTTGCACCCTTTCGAGCTTTGCGTGAAACTCATTCGTTGTACTTTGTGCCTTCGCGCCTTTGTGGCGAAAAAACATCAGCGTAATCTTTATTTCCTCAATATCTCCGCTGCAAAATAATTCGTGAATTCGTGGTTAGAAAACAATTAAACATCACCCTTATTAAGTTCATCAAATTTCGCTTTCATAGTAGGATTGCCATGCGTCAGTTTCTTAATGGTCAAATCTTCTGTTTTTTCATTCGCCAATCGAAGATTATTTTCAGAAGACAACAACGCCTCTTTTGTTTTCTGTAATTCTTTTATCGTTTTATCAATCCCATCTATTGCTTCTCTAAACCTACGACTTGCCATTTCATAGTTTCTGGCAAAGCCATCTTTGAATTTGTTCATTTTGTCTTCGAAATTAGTAATATCGATGTTTTGACTTTTTACCAATGCCAGTTCTGCTTTGTATTGAATTGAATTTAACGCAGCATTTCGAAGCAATGTGATAATTGGTATAAAAAACTGAGGTCTTACCACATACATTTTATTATACTTATAGGAAACGTCAGCTATACCTGTATTGTAAAATTCATTGTCTGATTCAAGTAATGACACAAGAACAGCATACTCACATTTTTTTTCGTTACGGTCTTTATCCAACTCCTTTAAGAAATCTTCATTTTTCTTTTTGGTGGCTGTTTGATCCGACTCGTTTTTCATTTCAAACATGATCGAAATAATTTCATTGCCGGAAGCATCATGTTCTCTGAAAATAAAATCGCCTTTACTGCCAGAACTTGAATCGTTGTCTTTTTCGAAATAGGCATTTTGAAAACCAGTAGCACGCAATTTATTGAATTCAATCTCACAGTGTTGTTCAAGTGTTTCTCCTAACATCTTGGTAGACAATTTCATCTTCATCTCTTTTGTTCGTGCAATTTCTTCGTCTTTAAATTTGATGATTTCATCTTTTGCCTTTATCGCAGTATTAAACCGCTGGATCAAAGTGTGTTCAAGGTTTTGTTTTTCTAGCTCTTTAGACTTAATATCACTACTAAGTTCATCGCGCTCTTTCTCAATCTTCTGTGTTGCTTCTTTTACTGCTAATTGTTTTTCAAGATTGGCATTATTAATCTTGGCATTAAGTGCTGTTAGTTCATTTTCTTTTTGAGCCAATTGATTTTGATATGCATTTTTAATATTTGCCTCAGCTAATTTTACGGCATTTTCTTTGTCCTGGTTGGCAAGCTCTAATCTTTTTCTCAGCTCTTCTGTAAATTGATGATCACGAACTTGTTTCAAAATATCTGCATAACCGGCTTCGTCAATTTTAAAGGCTTTATTGCAATGAGGACAAATGATATCTTTCATGTGAAATGTTTATTTTTTTTAGATGATGTAGTTAGAATATTTGGTTGCTTTCAAATGGCTGTTTCTAGATTTTACCAAACTATGATTTATGGGCCAAATATGTTCAATTAAAGTTGGCTTGTAAATATATTATTTAATTCTGTTTCTGTTTGATACGCTTCTTTATTTGTTTTCAACTTTTTAAATTTTCCCAAAACTATTAATCGAATCCTCAATCTATTGGAGGAGTAATTTTTTTTATCAATACCTCGATTTAATAAACTTAAAAATAAAATTCAATCATTGTTTCACCCCTCAAATTCATTGAGTACTCGCATTTTATTTTTGAATAAAATTAATTGATTATGATACCACAAAACTCAGATTTACAAACGCTGCTATTTTTAATGCAAAAAGAAAAATTATCCCAACAGGAAGGATTTGAATATTTTTTATTGTGAAACAAACATCATGATGCGTATTTAGATTTTTTAAAAATCATCAACCCACTTGCATATCAGATTTTTCTTGAAGAACAGGAGGAATTAAATAAACCACATCTTGTTGTTGATTTCAATTCTCATTGGCAACGTCAAATTGTAGAACAAGAAAAGAAAGATTATTTCCAATGGCTTGAGTCAAAAAAAAGAGCATAACCCAAATGAGTTATGCTCTACAATTAATAAAAGATTTTTTAAAAAATATACCTCACGCCAAACTGCATCTGCCATCTT
>CANGEZ010000050.1 GCA_947452875.1 Chitinophagaceae bacterium | reverse complement strand
TGCCATCAAAGGATTGGCCTCTGTTGTGAGAATAGAAAATGTCTGCACCAGCTCTCCGGTTTCTTTGTCTGTCCAACCAGAATAAATGCCTGCAAAACAAAATATCTTTTTTTCCTTCATGAAAATATACTGAGGGAATTTTTTTCCGCCGACATCCATCCATTCAAAAAAACCATCAGCAGGTACAAGGCAACGTTGATGTTTGATGGAAGAACGAAAAGAAGGTTTTTCAAATACAGTTTCGGAGCGGGCATTTAAAGTCTGTGCTTTTAATTTATCAGTATCTGCTTTTGTTTTTACCCAAGATGGAATCAAACCCCAGTTGAACAATTGAATTTGATGAGGATTTTCTTGAGTGATTACCGGCATTTTCAGAAATGTAAATCCATCAGCATGATATACAGGTTGCCACTCTTCGCCATCCCAATTAACCTGAAGCGCAGCTTCTATTTTAGCCATTTGTTGAGTGAGAGAGAAATGAAAACACATGGTGCAAAATTAGAAAATCAAAATTTAAAATTTAAAAGTAAAAAAGCCTAACCCCCCTGCCTACCGGCAGGCAGGCAACCCCTCTCCAATAGAGAGCAATGATCAGTATCGGCTGTCTCTGCGCAAACTCACCAACTCTGTTCTCTGCGGTAAAAAATTCGTGAATTCGTGGTTAACCAACTTCCCCCTTGGGGGACTGAGGGGGCTTCCCTTTTTTTCTCTACTTTTACACCCACAACTTCAATAATGGAAAATATCATTTCGGCTATTAAAAATTGTTTTCAGCAATACAGTTCTCAACTCATTCAACAAATAGAAAAAATACCGCAAAGCGGCAGCGACAGAGTCTATTACAGAATTTATTGCGACGACAATAAAACATACATCGCTACTTATAGCAACAACATCAGAGAAAACAATACCTTCATCTATTTCAGTCAACATTTTAAGAATATCAATGTTCCTGTGCCAGAAGTGTTGGCAATAAATGAAGAAGCCTCAATTTATATTCAAGAAGATTTCGGCGATACATCTTTACTTAATGTGCTCGAAGCCAACGGGCAAAATGATGTCGTATTTGATTTATTCAAAAAAAGTCTGAAAGCCATCGCTCATTTACAAATCAATGGTGATAAAAACTTAGACTACTCACAATGCATCACCAGCAAAGAGTTCGGGCAGCAAGCCATTCTCAGCGATTTGCTCTACTTCAAATATTATTTTCTCGACACTTTAAAAATTCCTTACGATAAGGAAAAGCTGATTAAAGATTTCGAAGCCATCAGCAATTATTTGGCTCATGTGGATAATAAATATTTTATGTTCCGCGATTTTCAAAGTCGCAATATCATGGTGAATAACAATGAAGTTTATTTCATCGATTTCCAAGGTGGAATGAAAGGCGCATTGCAATATGATGTGGCTTCTTTGTTGTGGCAAGCCAAAGCGAATCTCAGCGACGAATGGAAAGATAAACTCTTGAATTATTATATGGATTGTGTCGATGAAGAATTGGAAACACCGGTTGACAGAACCATTTTTACCAATCAATACAATGGTTATGTGATGATACGCTTGTTGCAAGTGTTAGGCGCTTATGGTTTCAGAGGATTGTTTGAACGTAAGGCTCATTTCCTCACCAGCATTCCTTTGGCATTACAGAATTTGAAATGGTTCATGCAACACAAAAAAATTGGCATCAGCTTTCCGATGTTTGAATCATTGTTGAAGCAGGTAGTTGCGGATGAGATGATTCAACAATTTGAAAATACTAAAGCGAACGAACAAACGCCGTTGCAAGTTAAGATTCACAGTTTCTCTTATTTGAAAAATGGTTATCCAGTAGATGAAACCAAAAATGGCGGTGGTTATGTATTTGATTGCAGAGGCATTCTCAATCCAGGAAGAATTGAAGAATATAAAAAACAAACTGGACAAGACAAACCCGTTAAAGATTTTCTCGAACAACAAACCTTGATGCCTAAATTTCTAAATAGCATTTACGATATCGTCGACATCACTGTGGAAGATTATATCAAACGAGGTTTTGAAAGTCTGGAAATTAATTTCGGTTGCACGGGTGGCCAACACCGAAGCGTATACGCAGCAGAAGCTGTTAATCGCCATATCAGAAATAAATTTGGCGTTAAAACCACCGTAACACATTTGAATAACGAAAACTGGGTAAAATAATGAACGCCATGATATTTGCTGCCGGACTCGGCACACGTTTCAAACCCTGGACCGACAGTCATCCCAAAGCATTAGCCGTTGTCAACAACAAATCATTATTGCAACGCAACATAGAATATTTACAACAATACAACATCACCAATGTAGTGGTGAACGTACATCATTTCGCAGAACAAATCATAGATGCAGTTAATGATAATAAAGGATGGGGAAGCCATGTCATCATCAGCGATGAAAGTAACGAAGTACTGGAAACAGGAGGCGGATTGCTGAAAGCACAATCTCTACTGCAAAACGATGAACCTTTTATCACATTGAATGCAGATATACTTACAGATTTATCGATCAGTAATTTATTATCCTTTCACAAATCAAATGACGCACTGATTTCATTTGGCATCACGAATCGCAAATCAACACGTAACTTTTTATTTGATGAACACAACAGATTGTACGGTTGGGAAAACAACGTTACCGGTGAACAAAAAATATCTATCGCAAAAAATAATCTAAGACCAATGGCGTACAGCTGTGTCGCCATTTTCGAACCAACTGTATTCGAACTCATTCCACAACGAGGCAAATTCTCTTTAACCGAAACCTATTTAAGTCTAGCTGCTGATCATGTAATCATGGGCTATGAACATTCTGGTGATAGATTTATAGATGTAGGAAAGCCGGAGAGTGTGGAGGTTGCGGAGGGGATGTTTATTTAAGCCCCCTAAATCCCCCAAAGGGGGACTTTGATTATGTTTTATTGAATAACCACGAATCCAAAAATTGTTTACATGAGAAAATGTTGATTTCATTTCCGAAATCCAACTTTTACCCCGAGGTGTCGGGGCTGGCTATTTTACATTGGATATTTTACATTCTACATTTTCCCGCCACTAAGACTCCAAGAACCACCAAGTTTTTTTGAAACCTACCCTCTTTGGGGAATTTTGTGGGTTTTCCCCCTTCAGTGTAACGTAGGGTCTTTTTCCTGGGGACTCCATCCCCGCCCCAAAATAAATTTACGAAAGAAAAAAAAGATAAACCATTTATAATCGACTATCATCGGATATGATCTTATTACTTCAATTTCTCTTTTGAATTTACCCTAAGGTTTCTGTGCCGGCAATTCTTATACAACATTTTCCTGCCACAAAGATTCAAAGACACAAAGCACCGCTAAGATTTACAAACACAAATTGATTGATGTTGGGAGTTATGCTAATTTCAGAAAAACAACTGCCACTTCCTTATTCCTTATTTTTACTTTCTTATTATTTATTTCTCCATAAAGATCCCTAAGTCGCCTCAAGCTGGACTTTGATTATGTTTTGTTGGGTGATCGCGAATTCATGAATTGTTTTTTGTTTTGAGAGATTAAATATGAATGAGGGTGCCACTCCCCTCTCTATTGGAGAGGGGTTGGGGGTGAGGCTCTCCTACTCCTGCGGCGCCTCATAATTATTCTTTTTCTCTTTTTCCTCTTTAGGTTTGAATCCGAAATTATATCTCAATGTAATGCCTAAACGACGGGTGTCATTGATGCGATGCCCTTCAACATGCTGGCCGTTTCTATCGAAATTAAAACTAACCTGATTGGTGTGTAGTAAGTCATTAATCGAAACGATAAGATTTACTTTCTTTTTATACAAGCTTTTATTTGCCGAAACAACAACGCCTCCAAAAGTATTCAACTCATAAAAATTCTGCAAGGCCTTAGAACGCATGAATGCCTGCAAACTGACAGTGAATTTTTTAGTGGCTTTATATTCATGAAAAGTAAATAGCGTGTAACCGGCACGGTTATAATTGAAAGGTTCATTTTGATAAAACCCTCTGTACTCATTGTAATTAATCACACAGC
The DNA here is from genome assembly GCA_947452875.1 of Chitinophagaceae bacterium. GTDB lineage: Bacteria > Bacteroidota > Bacteroidia > Chitinophagales > Chitinophagaceae > Ferruginibacter. Next base: position 6,834 of record CANGEZ010000050.1, on the reverse strand, counting down.
CCATATAGAAAAAATATTTTCCACCGGGAGGTTTACCGCCAACCAATCGGAAATAATATTCTTTATTTTTTCCAAGATTATCAAATGTGCGATAAGCAATTTTGGTAACTGGATCCTGATAAATAACATTGCTGAAAATATCTTTTGTATTATTAATACCAACTGCAAAAACAGGAATGTCATTGAACGTCACATTTAATTCATAGTTGGTGGTGAACTGTGGCTTCAATGCAGGATTGCCGGATTCGTATAAAAACTGATCAACGTATTTGGGATATGGATTCAGACTTTCATAATACGGACGGCGAATGCTTTTACGGAAAATAGCACTGCCCATCAATGTTTGATTATATATCTTAAACAACTTGTGTTTTAAATAAATGTATGGGAAAATATCTTTTCTGTTAATACCAAAACTTGTGTCTTTAGGTATCAGCTGATGACCATTGATGTCTGTAATTTCAAAACGAAGTCCAGGCTTGATGGTAAAGCCATTGAATGTTTTAGAGACTTGTACATATGCTGCGCTAATCGTTTCGTTGTATTGGTAAGTATTGGTTTGAAATCTATCAATTGTTCTCACACCATTTGTATCAATAAAATAATTAGCACTACTCCTACTCTTGCTATTACTTATTTTAAAACCAGTTTCGAATGTGTATTTTTTAGGTAGTTTTAAAGTGAGGTCAGACTGAAAAGAAAAGTTATTTTTTGTATTATCATTCAAGCCATCACCAATTATTGGCGTATGAATAGGAATGATATATGAATTCGTGTATCGTTGGTCGTTAGCATAATGATAATAACTGTAATCCAGTACATTGGTCCATTCACTTCCTGAAGTATCGATTTTGCATTTAAGCGTTATTGTATTGGAGAAATAATCAGAAGTATTGTTGTTGGTAATTGCAGATTGAGTTTCCAAAAGGTTTTGAGTGAGTAGTTGCTTGGTAACATCAATCCCATTTTCCGCTTTATTTTTATTTTCGTTGAAAGTATATCTTACATCATAAGCAATATTCCATTTTTTAGCAAAAGCATAATCCAATCCGGTATTGATATAATGAGTAGTGGAAGGATATTTTGTAAAAGACTGCTGATGGATTAAGGTACTATCGACATCAAAGCTTCTGTCGGAATTCAGTTCTTCAAAATTAGTGCGGCCGGTAAACTGATAATTGATATAGCTGTTTATCTTATCTCCAGATTTACTGAATGTAAAACCTCCTGTATTTGTAGCATATACACCCTGAAAATACGCCATATTTACACTACCACTGCTGCCCAGTTTAACGCCTTTTTTCAAAACGATATTTACAATTCCTCCACTGCTCGCTGCATCATATTTTGCAGATGGAGTTCTTAGAATTTCAATTTTGCTAACACTATTGGCAGGCAAGCTTTTTAGCAATGAAGATAAATCCGCGCTGCTCAACTTCATTTCTCTTCCATTGATGAAAATGGTGGCAGGCGTTGTGCTATTCAAGTAAACATTTCCATCCTGATCGATAATGGCGCCAGGCGTTCTTTCTATCACTTCAAAGGCATTGGTACTGCTGACGGTTAAGGCTGCTGCATCTACTATCGTTTTGTCGTCTTCTTCTTTAATCAATGGCTTTCTTGAAGAAACCACAGTTACAGCAGACATAGAATTGAATTCATTCATCAACACAACTCTTATTGAAACATCATTATTTCCAGCAAGAAAAGTTGTGTCAAAATCTAATTTGCCAATTGAACTGATGTGAAGATTGTATTGAATGCCTTCAGTAAGGTTGAATTCATCTTTAGATTTCAATACTTTTTTAATGGAGGCATTTGTATCAGCAAGATTTTTTAAATAAGCAGAAGCACCTTGTATTTTGTTGTTCTTCTCATCAGTTAAGGCAACAGATATCTTGCTGTTTTGTGCGAATGCAAATCCATTCAACAAAAAAGTTAATAAAAGAAATGATAGGATTTTTTTCAAAGATGGATTTTTATGTCGTCAGTTTATTTCTTTTCAAACAATTCTTTCTTATCAACTTTTTTTACTTCAATGCTGTCTTTTAAAGTTTTGCTGACAATATCATAAGGACCGGTAACCACTTCGTCACCTTCTTTTAAACCTTCGGTGATTTCTATATAATTGATATCTTGAATGCCTGTTTTTACAGGAACTTTTTTCACTTTGCCATCAGCGCCCAAAACAAAAACAACTACATCCAAATCATCCAAAGAAGGCGCAGGAGCATTGATGTCTGTAGCTTCTTTATCCTCTTTATTGACAACAATGTCATTTTTATCACGAGTTGTCACAGCATTGATGGGAACACTCAATACATTCATTTGTGTTTTCGTTTGAATATCTGCAGTTGCACTCATGCCTGGTCTGAATGGAAAGATGCCTTTGCCCAATAAATCCTTATAACTTTCCGGCAACAATCTTACATACACTTTGTATTGCGTAACATCATTGGTTGTAGCGGCTAAGGCTGACTGTGAGGAAGCGCCGTTATTAGAACTCGCAATCTGTGTTACCAAACCTTTGAATTTTCTATCGCTATAAGCATCGATGGTTACCAATGCACTGTCCCCCAATTTCACTTTTGGAATATCATTTTCACCTACATCCACACGAACTTCAATTTTATCCATATTGGCGATGCGCAAAATTTCTGTACCAACATTGAAACTATTGCCCGCCACTCTCTCTCCTTTTTTTACATTCAATAAACTCACCACACCATCCATTGGAGCGATGATGGTTGTTTTACCTAAGTCTTTATTGGCACGGTTCAGACTAGCTTCAGCAGATTGCACACTTGCACTTACACCTTTAATGTTTTGAACACCTGCATTATAATTGGCTTTTGCTGTTTTGAAATTCGCTTCCGCCACATTGAATTCGCTTTTGCTGATTACTTTATCATCAAACAATTTCTTCTGCATGTCGTAATTTTTCTGAGCTTGATCTAGTTGTGCTTGCAAAGCGTCGAGCCCGGCTTTTGAATTGGCAACCTGGGCTTTAGATTGATCCACACCAAATGAAGCCTGATCACGTTGTATGCTGTAGATATCTGCGTATATGCGTGCCAGTAACTGACCTTTTTTTACCGTATCACCTTCTTGTACTGTGAGCTCTGTGATTTCGCCACTGATATCCGGACTTACCTTCACCTCTACTTCGGGATATACTTTACCACTGGCATTCACCACTTCAATGATAGTTCTTTTTACCGCTTTTTCAGCCGTCACTTTGGTGCCTTCTTTCTTGCCAAACACGCCGGTTTTAGACATTACCACCAAAACTACCAGCAATAGAACGGATCCGATTATAATCCATTTTGTCGTTTTATTCATATCAATATTTTAAATAAACATTTTATAATTTCAATCCTGCGCCTTTGTAAAACTCTAGCACTTTCATTTTAAACACAAAATCAAATTGATTCAATGTGTACTCCAATTTTGCACGCAATAAATTATTCTGAGAAGTAATCAAATCAAATGTGCTTAATGACCCAATAGCAAATCTTTTGCCTGCAAAGTCATAAGTCTTTTCATTGGCTTCAACCGATTTTTTACTCGCGTTAAATTTCTCCAAAGCAACAACTGCTGCATTGTAAGCTTGATAAATATCTTGTTTCAATTTCTGATCATCTTGTTGTTTCTGAATCTGAAGACTTTCGAAATTCAACTTGCTTCTTTCGTAATTTATTTTAGCATTACCGCCATTGAAAATCGGAATGTTCATGCTCAATCCAAAAGCCTTTCTGAAATTGTCGTTCAGCTGTGTAGAAAAAGCTGATGGTCTGATGTGACCTATAATATTACCGTTGGTGTATATCGGACTTTGTACATCATAAAAAACGCCACCGCCTGCATCAGCAAGTAAACCGGTAGATTGATACCCATTTAGAATTCTTTCGTAAACTGCTCTTTTCGTGAAAGAAAGATAGTTTGTACTCAAATTGCCAAACATAGAAAAACTTGGATATCTAGCTGCTTTAGCGGCAAGTATTGATTTTTGTGCAGCCTTTAAATTATAATCATTCACCTGTTGTTGTGGTTGATTTTTTAAGGCTTGTTCGTACACATATTCTGGTTGTAAATCAGCAATGGTTTCCAAAGGTATAGAGCCAACAGGAGGTGTTTCAATTTCAAATGCCTGAGCCGCATCTATATTCATTAAAGATTTTAATAACAATGTAGCTTGAGATACGTTTCCTTTTGCTGAAATATAATTTCCGCTGTCGGCAGCCAATTGGGCTTCAAGTTGTGTGGCGTTGAGTTCGGGTAGTGAACCTGCGTCAACCATTTTGCGAGTATTGGTCAGTTGAAATTGCGTTTGTTGAATTTGCACTTTGGTAATGTCTTCCTGTTGCATCGCCAACAAAATCTGTAAATAAGCATTTGCCGTTGACAACGCAATATCATAAGCCACCTTGCTCACACCGGCTTTTGCTGCCATGAAATTCCATTCATTGGCGGCAATGGTATTTCTTTTGCTGAAAAAATTAAACACATCAGCGCTGGTTTGCAATTGAAATCCTGCAGATAAATAATTTTCAGTAACCCTGTTGAATGTCGTCGGATCCTGATTGTTACCGCTGTTGAAAGCTGTATTCATACCCAAGTTCAATCCGGGGTAACGTGACAATTGACTTTGTTTCAACGTCAATGCAGAAATTTTTGCTTGAACGGTCGAGGAAGTCACACCAAGATTGTGAGCCATGGCATATTCCACGCAGGTTTGCAAGTTCCATTTTTGCTGAGCTGAAACAGTGAGGGAAAATGAAAGTATTAGTCCTATGGTAATGGTAGTCAGACGCATGTCGCAAAATTACGCGATTAGGGGGTTTAAAAAGCAGGGAAGGGTATGAAAGTTGTCAGGTAAAAGCCCCCTCAATCCCCCAAAGGGGGACTTTGATTGTGTTTTGTTGGATAGCCACGAATTTTATTTCCACCTTCGGTGGTTAGGTTGCCACGAATGCACGAATTAATTTGCACAAAGATGCACGAAGGTTGGTTTCACGCAAGGCTCGCAAGGGGATGCTTGAATTTAGAATTATTATATAGGGAAGAACCTCCAAAATCACCTCATTCAATATTATCTATATTTTCTTTGCCTTATCCCATGTTTGTCTACCTGCTCGGAAATGGCGCCGGTCTGTGACCGGTGACTAAGAGAGGTGAAGGTTTTTAACCTGATGTTATTTTAATACGGTTTGTTTATTTTAAATTCTCTGCAATGTCTCCTAAAAGAGACAATGCGTAAAGAAATAATCATTCTTTCCCACCGTTAAAACGGTGGGCTATGAGGCCCCCTAAATCCCCCAAAGGGGGACTTTGATTGTGTTTTGTTGGTTAACCACGAATTCACGAATTGTTGTACATGAGAAAATAATTGTTTCATTTCCGAAATACACTTCCTTATTTCTTATTTATTATTCCCTATTATTTGTTTATTTAATAATTTTTTCTCCCACGGTTGAAACCGTGGGCTATGACACAATAAAAAACCGCCCTTCTTCCCAAAGAGCGGTTTCAAAAGAAAATTATTATTCAGTAAAATTCATTCACACCGATAAACTTCCCCCTTCGGGGGATTGAGGGGGCCCTGCTCCCCTCTCCTTTGGAGAGGGGCTGGGGGTGAGGCTTTTAAAACCTCACCGCTCTCACCGTCTTCACCTCATCTCCCATTCTCACTTCCACCATGTACACGCCAGGTTTCAGCTCGTTGCCGATGGCTGTTGGCTGATTGGCTTTACATTCGAATGATTTGATTAAACGACCTTGAAGATCGATGACTTTTACCGTAGCTTTCGTTGGTGTTGCCATCGTTGGTGTTTTTCCACCAACGAAATTAACGAGACTAACGAGCAACTTAAACTCTCCCGCCGAAGGATTCGGATATAAACTCACCTCAAATGAATTGGCAGTTGTGGCAGTAATTGGCAGACTCATCTTCGTACCAGCAGCACAACCTGTATGCGTAAGCGATTGCGATTTTGTACCACCCTGTGTACCACAACGCGATTGTCCTTTTACAGACAAGGTACCACCTACATATCCTGTATTGAAACGTAATGTAATACTCGAGCTGTCTGCCGATGCCGCTGTAATGGTAGTGTTGTTAGGTTTTGTCCAGCGGAACACAGATGTTGGTGTTTGTGAAGTTGAAGGTGCGCCAACAATTGCTGTATAAGTTACCGTGCTGTTGATACAAGCGTTATATGAATTGGTACTGCTGCTGATGCTCAACGGCGTTGGTGGTAGATATTGTAAAATTGCTGTTGCTGCAGTAGTGCCTATTACGCCGCAAGCAGTAACGCCTTTAGCCGTTAAGCTACCTCCCGTGAAACCGGTATTGAAACTAACGGTGATGCTTGAACTATCCGCTGTACCCGAAACTATAGTTGTATTTGCCGGTTTTGTCCAGCGGAATGAAGCGATAGGTGCTTGTGCAGTTGTAGGAGTGCCTGCGATGGCATTGAAAGTTTTGTTAGTACCGATACAAACCGCAAAATCTCCACCCGCGGTACCGATACCTGCAACTGAAGCAGGAACGGTGTTGGCAATTAAAATTGCTGTTTTTGCCGTGCTCACCGAACAAGGCGTAACGGCTTTTACAGACAAGGTATCTCTTACAAAACAATTGAAGAATGTAACAATAACAGCCGTATCATTTACACCCAAAGGGTTGATATGGGTGATGGTGGCATTGGTGCCTCTGTTCATCGACCAGTTGTAAGAAGTGGCGTATGTTACTTTTTTAATTCTATAGGTTTCAGACACCAGACCGGTTACGTTGGTAACGGCAACAATAGATGTTGGTGAAAATTCTTTTTG
>CANGEZ010000049.1 GCA_947452875.1 Chitinophagaceae bacterium | reverse complement strand
GAATGTTCCTGTACGAGCGGTGATGGCTGTTGGTGTTGGAACGCCGTATTTCAATGTAGTTGAAAATGCTGTTCCGGCAATACTACAATTGCTAACTCCAGCAACTGATAATGTACCGCCCACGAATGTTGCATCGTATCTGATTTGTATTTGTGAACTATCAGCATTGGTTAATAATACCGTTGTACCAACAGGACGTGTCCATCTAAATTTAGTTGGTGTAACCTGAGCAGCTGATGCCGCAGGGGTTGTAACTGTGTACGTTATCGTATCATTGATACATGGCGTAAATGTTCCTGTACGAGCTGTGATAGCGGTTGGTGTTGGAACGCCGTATTTCAATGTGGTTGAAAATGCAGTTCCGGCTAAATTACAATTGCTAACTGCTGCTACTGATAATGTACCACCCACGAATGTAGCATCATATCTGATTCTGATTTGAGAGCTATCTGCATTGGTTAACAATACTGTTGTACCTACAGGAACAGTCCATCTGTATTTAGTTGGTGTAACCTGTGCAGCTGATGCCGCAGGACTTGTAACCGTGTACGTTATAGTATCATTGATACATGGGGTGAATGTTCCTGTACGAGCGGTGATGGCTGTTGGTGTTGGAACGCCGTATTTCAATGTAGTTGAAAATGCAGTTCCGGCTAATCCACATGCGCTGACGCCAGCAACTGATAATGTACCGCCCACGAAAGTAGCGTCATATCTAATTTGTATTCTTGAGCTGTCTGTATTAGTTGCAAGAACAGTTGTGCCTGCAGGCCTTGTCCATCTGAATTTGGCAGGAGTAGCCTGTGATGTAGAAGGTGTAGGACTAACAACTACATAAGTGATAGTATCATTTATGCATGGAGTGAAGTTTCCAGTCCTTGAAGTGATTGACGTTGGCGTAGGAACGACTGTTGCTACTTTTACATAAACACTATCGTTAGCACTGCAGTTACCTTGAGTTACTGTACACTTATACCAACCTGTTGTTGTTACATTTATTGAAGCAGTAGTGGCTCCAGTCGTATTCCAGAAGTAAGACTGGTAACCTGAAGGTGCAGTCAAAACATAAGGTGAAACACAAGTACTAACAGTATCGGCACCATTATTCAACACCATTGTCAAACTGCAAAGAGGCACAAGTTGATTTGTATATACTCTATATTCTCCAGGATTTAAAGTAATTGACTGTGCAGTAGCTGTTGATGTAAAAGTTCCTCCAGCCAAGTAATTATACCAGGTACCGGCAGTTGGAAAAGTGACGGTTGCTGTTTGTGCAACCACATCCATATTTGCCATGGTCATGATACCGACCCCTCCCTGTGTAACACTGATTGTTTTTATAAGCCCTGACAAATTGTAACCGATAACACCAAATGTGAACAAAGGAGAGAATGTAGTATTGTTTCTTAGCTTGTTCATATTGCCAATAAGATTATACAAGGCTCTCCTTTCCGGATCCTGATAATAACCCCATTTGAGTGGCTTGGGATCTGTTCTGCATGTTGTACTGATTGTACCATTCTGACAGAAATTAATCGATGAATCATATGCAAGCTCGCCAAATTGATAAATCATCTTTGGACCAGGCATTGATAACATTAGAGCGAATGCCAACTCCATTCGCTTGGGAGCCACATTGGTATCCTTAGTGCTATAACCATTGTAAACATTACCATAAGAAATATTTTTGAAATTGATTCTTTCTTCATCATGACTCTCCATATATGTAACCAGATGCGGATTTGTCCAGCCACGATTGATATGCAAACCATAAGACAAATCTGAACCCGAAACAAAACCCATGGTTGTTTGAGCGAAATTGCTATTCAAATTTCCCCATAGTAAGAAGCCATAATTCGACAATTCAATTTCTTCTGAGTTATCTGCAAAATGCTCCAAAATTGGAATCGAACCTGGCGATTTCAATTGCATAGTATCATAATATCTTTTCCAGATGTTGATACGTGATAAATCATAAGCACTCCAAGTACCTACACTACAATTGTTACCTGTGGCGTCGCAAGTTTGGGTTTGTGTAAATCCTTTTGACAAATCAAAACGGAATCCATCTATCTTATAATTTACCAACCAATGTTCCATCACCCTGCTGGTAAAATATCTGGTAGCCAAACTTTCATGATTAAAATCGTAGCCAACGCTGAACCCGTGCTTCGCAACAGGATTGAACCATGGATTGTTAGCCGCAGGTCTGTTGTTGACAGAATCCCAATACATCTGCACCATTGGAGAAAGGCCAAAAGAATGGTTTAATGAAATATCCATAATAACAGCGATTCCATAAGAATGGCATACATCAATAAATTGCTTCATGTCATTTTTAGGACCATAATATTTATCGGGCGCAAAATAAAAATCAGGATTGTAACCCCAACTGCTGTTGCCTTCAAACTCATTTGGAGGCATTATTTCAATCGCATTGATTCCCAAATTTCTGAAATAATTGATTGAATCTTTTAGCGTTTTCCAGTCGTGATTGGCGATAAAGTCTCTCAGTAATAATTCATATATAACCATTTTCTTTTTCTCAGGTCTTGTATAGCTTAATGCCGTCCATGCATAAGCAGTTTGCTTTGTTTGGAAAGTACCTACTATACCAATTGTATAACCTGTAGGATACGCTTTAATTCCTGGAAAAGTCGTTGAAGTAATATACTGATCATTATAAGGATCCAAAACTTTTTCAACATAGGGATCTGAAACGGGAAGATTACCATCGATAAGATATTGAAAAGAGTATTCGTAACCGGGAGTTAATCCCGTAACTCTCAGCCACCAGTAATTGCCGTCGGTTGATTTCTTCATTTGGTAATTGGCCACTTCATCCCAATTACTTCCGGGGATATCTCCGATAATAGAAACCCTTGACTTACCCGGCGCATACAAGACAAAAGTGACGGCGGTACTGTCGGTTTCATAATTAATTCCATCTCTCACACCTGCGGGAAGAGCGGCAACCGTAATGGTTCCAGGAACATAGAATTTGATGGTATCATATTTAAAAACGGTACCCACTGAAGCTTCAAGGATGATTGTCTGTGTGCCAGATACTGTAATGGTAGGCGCAGTTGCAGCTGCAATTGTAGTAGCAGCAGTTGCTGTCTGAATCAATGTACCATTAAAATATAATTTCAAAGTAGCAGCCGCATTAGAAGCTCCTGAAATAGCGATCGTGTTGCCAATTATTTTTGCAATAGGCTCAGGCTTTTGATTATAGGTAGGTTGTTTTAAAGGATTAGTAATTCTTGCATCAAGAGCAGTACTCGAAACAGGAATATACATATCGCTACCATCTGTATTTCTTTGAACAAGTGATCCATTGCCGCTTCTGAATAGAATTGCAATTTTTAAAATAGTTTCACCAGCAGGCACTCCATAATAAGCACGAATACCGCCTGTAATGGTAAACTGCCATCTGTTACCACCTACATAAGTAGCCACTAATGATGGATTGGTAGTGGTGAACACCTGATTAAATTTTACGTACCTCCAATCGGAAGAAGAAGTACTTGCACTGGTGATCACTCCTGTGTGCACGTACACGTCACTGGTAGTGACGTAGTTGTTTAAGCCTTTATTACCTTTGGATGCGTCCATGGTAATGGTAAAAGTTGTAGTAGACTCGGTTGGGAAAGTTGGTGTCCAGCTTAATAATTGCGAAAATGTAGTAAGACTTAATAAAAAGCCAATAACGATTAGCAGCGTTTTTCTCATAAATTTAATTTTGTATCGTGTAAAATAAACACAATAGGTTATAAAACAAAATTATTTTATAGACAAAAAAGGGAAATTAATACCGAATTTTTATAAACGATTGATTTTGTATAAAATAGAAAAAAAGTAAGAAAACGAATGAAACCTATCTTAAAGCAATTATATTTGCAATCTTTGGATTAAAGGGCTCTAGCTCAGTTGGCTAGAGCGTCCCGATAGCAATCGGGAAGGTCTCCAACTTTTGATTTGACATAATGGGGAATTAGCTCAGTTGGCTAGAGCGCTTGCATGGCATGCAAGAGGTCACCGGTTCGACTCCGGTATTCTCCACAAAAGCTCTTCATTTTTGGAAGAGCTTTTTTTATGAGATGAACCACTGCATTTATATTATTTATTCAATAAAATCTGATCGATATTATATCGGTTGCACTTCTGATATTGAAGCAAGAATAATTCAACATAATTCTGGTAGAAATACATCAACAAAGTTTGGATTACCTTGGCAATTAAAATACACTGAACCATTTGAATCCTTAAGTGAGGCTAGACTTAGAGAAATTGAAATCAAAAAGAAAAAAAGCCGCAAATACATCGAATGGCTAATTAATAAATCAAACTAGAGCGTCCCGAATGCTTTCGGGAAGGTCACCGGTTCGACTCCGGTATTCTCCACAAAAGTTTACAATCTCAAAAGCCCTACCAATGGTGGGGCTTTCACTTTTTTAATATCTCCAAAATCACAACTATTCAAGCTGGCTTAAACAGTCGAAATTAACCTGTTATTAGCCATTTAGTGTCAGGTTTGGAACAGAAAAGTTTAAAAGGTAATTTTATACCTTCTTAATTGTTATTTTAGAAATGCATCAAAATAAATATAACGACAAAAAGCTTTTTTTGTGGATTATTCCTTTTGTGAATGTTATTAATTATTATCTCACTTACAGTACATTCAGTCCTTTCTGGAAACTTTTTGCTACATTTTTCATAGATACTTTGCAAGGTTATATAGCTTGGTGGATTGTAAGAGTAATTATTTTATGGCTTGATAAAAAAATATCATTTGAGTCAAATTTAATCAAGCGCATAATTATACAATTAATACTTACTTTATTCGCAGGAAGTTTATCAATAATACTATTAACTGAATTTACAAATTGGCTGGCTACTTCTAAACCAGTGCCATTGTCTTTTTACACAAAGGACATGCCGATCATTTCCATTTGGTTTTTTGTACTTAACGGTATTTATATTGGTATGCACTTCTACCAGAAATGGAAACAAACTGAAGAAATAATTAAAGAAGAAAGAAAAATAAAAAAAGAGGGATTTAAAGTATCCTCCACAAAAAAAGAAATCGTGGTCCCTTTTAATGAAATTTACGGCTTTTATATTGACGGAGATTATAGCGTGATGGTTTCGAAGGACAGTAAAAAGCACTTTCTTGATTTTTCACTAGATAAAGTCGAAAAAACATTGATTGAAACTTCATTTTTTAGACTTAATAGACAATTCATCATTCACCGACAATTGATTATCGGGTTTGAAAAAGGAGACGATGGCAAGATAAATGTTCTTCTTAAGGATAATGGATGCCTTCCGACTAACATAGCGGTAAGTCGAACTAGGGCACCAAAGTTCAAAATATGGTTTGCGCCCATTTAAGTCATGCAATTCAACTGAAAAAAAACTACACTTCAGCGAAAATCAACACGAGTAAATAGTTATCAGTATGCCATTCAATTTATTTTTACCGAAAATCAAATATGATGTGGCGACTTATTGCATGGTTCTTTTTTGTTGTCCTTTTGTCTAAAGCAACTGAAGCACAAAACAACTCAAGTAAAACTTACAGAAATTTTCCAATAATACTGAGTTTGCAATTCCATTCCCTGTCCTTTCCTTTTAAAGACCTAAAGACCAATTTTAAAAATGCAGGTTTTGGACTTGGAACCGAAATTGCTCTTGGCAGCAAACATAGTTGGGCACAACAGTTTCAATTATTATGGTATCGAAACAAGCAGGCTGGAAATGGTTTTATTGTATATACTCAATCTTCATGGCGACCAACAATTGTTTCAAATATTTATACGGAATTGAAAACAGGATTTGGGCTAACTTATAACTACAGGCCTGTAGCTTCTTTTCAGCAGATTAATGGTAATTGGGAGTCTGCTGGCCATAGAGGCAAATGGCTTTTTACTGTTCCGGTGGGCATTTCATTAGGGTACAACAAGTATTCCGATCATACATATATGGCTCCATTTGTGACTTACCAGATTTTGGCTAATGCAAATTATGCTAAAAGTGTGCCGGTAATTACAAACAGCTTGTTACAGATTGGCACGAGAATTCATTTATCAAATCATAAATAAAGAAGTATGAAATTTTTAATCGGCATCTTGGTATTTTTTATGCTTTTATCCGGCTGCTCAAAATACACACAAGAGACGAACACAATACAGTGTAGTTTTTCTGGCTCTATTAACAACTCCTATTCCAAAAAAGATACGATAGAAAAACTAATGCATAACTACATGCAGCAAGGTATACCCGGATTAGTCATTGCCATTTACACACCCTCTAGTGGTTATTGGGGAAGTGCTATGGGCTTTGCTAAAATTGAAACCCAAACACCTATGGAGCTTTGCCATCTCCAATATTTGCAAAGTATCTCTAAAACATATTTAGCTACTTTAATTTTAAAGTTGCATGAAGAAGGAAAAATAAACCTAGATGACCCGATTACTAAATACTTACCCGAAAAATTCATTAAATACATCGATAATGCAAATACCATGAGTGTAAGAAATCTTCTCAATCACACATCTGGTATGCCGGATTATTTAGAAAGTCCTTCCTATATAACATTCGTTCTTCAACACCCTTACCACTTTTTTACAAGCGATGAGTTCTTGTCTTACATAGAAAATAAAAAACAGCAATTTACCCCTGGTAGTAAATTTGAATACTCCAATACGAATTATCATGTTTTAGCATTAATTGCAGACTCTTTAGGCGGAAATCATGACGATTTAATTAGACAAAAAATCCTCTCACCGCTGGGACTTTACAATTCATTTTACAGAAATATAAAAGGCAACCACAATTTAGTAAACAGCTATATGGACAGATTCAGCACAGGTATTGTAGAAAATGTATCACAACTACAGCAAGAAAGTATCAGCTGCGCTAAAGGTGATGATGGAATAATTGCCACACCATTTGATGCCATTAATTTTTTAAAATCATTAATGGAGGGAAACATATTGTCCGATAGCTCTTTAGCCCAAATGAAGACATGGGTAAATGATGAACATGGCAATCCAATTTATGGTTTGGGTTTGTATCACGTTATGTTTAGTGGTATTGAAGGATATGGACACGGAGGTGCTGGCGCTGGAGCTGCTTCAGGTTTATATTATTTTCCGGAAAAAAATATTTATGTATTTCTTGGAACAAACATAGGCACATTAGTAGATGGCCCCATTGTAGAAAAAGTAATAGAATTAAAACTAAAAGTATTGGACTTGATTTTACATGACTGAGTTCAATATTGATTTTAATAAAAAAAAGATAGTCAAAATTTTATTCCGTAAAAAAAAACTGCATTTTGAATAAAAAAGCCTGCAATCATTACAATTGCAGGCTTCTTCAATCTTATTCATCTCTTCTACTCTCCCCAAACTTCTCCCTTTCCGTCTAACCATTCTTTTACTAAATCTGTTGTAACTGATTTTGGTCTTTCTAATGGGAAGTTCAGCGCTCTATCCCAGCATAAGCTTGACAATACGCCTAGTGCTCTTGAAACACCAAATAACACAGTGTAGAACTCATATTCCACCATACCGTAATGAACCAATAAAGCACCGCTATGTGCATCTACATTTGGCCATGGGTTTTTGATCTTTCCTAATGAGGAAAGAATTGGAGGCACGGCATCGTAGATTGTCCAAACGGTTTGTACTAATGGATCGTCTGCCATATGTTTCTTACCAAATTCCATTTGCGCAGTGAAACGTGGATCTGTTTTTCTTAACACCGCATGACCATATCCTGGAACTACTTTTCCTTCGCTTAAAGTTTTTCTTACGTATTCTTCGATTTGTTCTTTTGATGGAGAATCACTTCCGATTTGTTCTCTCAATTCAAAAATCCATTTGATTACTTCTTGATTTGCTAATCCATGTAATGGACCAGCCAAACCATTCATACCTGCGGCAAAACTCAAATAAGGATCGCTTAATGCAGAACCCACCAAATGCGTCGTGTGTGCAGAAACGTTACCTCCTTCATGATCAGCATGTATCACCATATACAAACGCATCAACTCTTTGAAGTCTTCATTTTCATAACCCATCATGTGAGCAAAATTTCCTGCCCAATCCAACAAGCCATTTGGCTGAATATGCTCTCCATTCTTATACTTACGGCGATAGATATACGCAGCGATTCTTGGTAGACGAGCAATCAAATCCATTGAATCATCAAATACGGCTTCCCAATAATCTTTCTTACTCATGCCTTGGGCATAACGCTTGGAGAAAGAGCTTTCTGTTTGTAATGCCATGATGGCCACAACAAATTGTGTCATCGGATGTGTTGTAACCGGTAACGCTTCAATCGTATCAAATACATGATTAGGCACATGGCTTCTTCTTTGCCAAACACTCGTTAAATGGTGAACATCATCATCAGTTGGCAATTCGCCCATCAACATCAAATAAAATAATCCTTCAGGTAATGGCTCTGATCCTGTTGGCGACTTGGTTAATTTTTCTCTCAACTCAGGAATAGAGTATCCTCTGAATCTGATACCTTCCTGAGCATCCAATAAAGACGTTTCAGTTACTAGTCCTGTAATGCCTCTCATGCCCTGATAAATCTGGCTAAGTGTTACCTCACCTATTTTTTTATCACCGTGTTCTTTCAACAATGATTTGATTTCAATTGCAGTTTTATCTGCTTTTTCTTTGAACCTGTCTTTGATGATTCCCATATTAAAATTGATAATTAAAAAATTAAAAAAATGTACATCCTTTTTGAATGAAAGTATAAAAAGTCAAAAGCAATCAATTTATTTCCAATTCAGTTGTTGTGAACTGACAAAAGGCGTCTAAAATTACGACCTGCGCAACTGTTAAACAAAAGTTTTGAAAGAAAATTTTACGATAACGATTGCAGAAATTATTTAGGCGCTTTTTTGTAAAGATAAAGTGCCAGCATACTGAACAATATATTGGGCGTCCATGCTGCTAATAAAGGGGTTAAATTTCCTTTTGTGGCAAATACAATAGAAAATCTGCTGAAGAGGATGTAACTAACGCTAATGACTAAGCCAACTGCTAAGTGAAACCCACTTCCTCCCCTTACTTTTCTAGACGCTAAAATCGCCCCAATTAAAGTAAGAATAATTACAGAGGCTGGAATGGCATCACGATTATACCTTTCCACCAATAGCGTATTCAACATTTCAGAACCCCTCATTTTTTCTAGAACGATGAAGTTGTCCAATTCTTTTGTTGTCATCTGGTCTTTCAAATAATCATCTTTTCTTAAATCAATGGGCTTGAAAGTATAAGACACAATTTTATTGGCAGAAAATGTTACGTCTTCGTTGATGGAATTTATTTTTCTTTCTAACACGTTATTCAATGACCATTTATGTGAACTGGTATCCCAATGAAAATTCACTGCCCTTAGATTATAGACTAGCTTGTTATTTACAATTTTTTGCACAGACAAATTACTACCACTTTTACTCACCGTATCATAACCTTTGATGCCTGCATACGTATTAGAGTCGATACGGAAATAGATATTCTGTTTATAGGTAGCACCTATTTGTGAAGGTGCGAAATTGATGTCAATGTATTTTCTTTCAAATTCAGCCCATTTGCGATTGGCATTAGGCACCACAAACTGGTATCCAAGCCAAAGTAACAATGAAAGAAAAAAACCACCAATCAAATAAGGCTGTAAAAACCTCTTAAAACTTACACCACTACTTAAAATAGCCACTACTTCTGAGTTCCCAGCCATTTTGGAAGTAAAGAAAATTACAGAAATAAATACAAACAACGGAAACAACATCGCGTCAATCCTAGGGATAAATCCAAGATAAAAATCGGTGAATATCTTATATGCAGAAAGTCCGGATTTGCCAAAATCATCTGCATGTTCACTCATATCTACAACTACAACGATAGTCGTTAATAATATAATACAAAAGAAAAAAGCCGTAAGGTATTTTGAAAGTATGTATCTGTCTAATTTCTTCATGATCGACGGCAAGATAATCCGTTTGCAAATGTACCATTGTTATCGATAAACTGAATTATTTTATAAAGCAAAAACATGTTGTGCCGCTATCCAGCCCGTTGTCCATGCATTCTGAAAATTAAACCCACCTGTTACGCCATCGACATTGATGATTTCCCCTGCGAAAAACAATCCGGGCACCAATTTGCTTTGCATCGAATTCGAATCTATTTCAGTTAATTCAATGCCTCCAGCAGTTACAAACTCCTCTTTAAAAGTTGTTTTGCCTTTAGCATGAAATTCTTGACTGCATAAATTTTTTATCAATTTATTCTGCTCTTTTGCGGGTAAATCAGCCCATCTCAGCTCTTCGTTGACTCCTGAAATGTTCAGTAAGTATTCCCATAAACGTGAGGGCAAGCCGAATGGATTTCTGTTAATGATTTTTTGAGAAGCGATGTCAAATCTGAGCCGTTGCATTTTTTCCCTGAGTGTATTTTCATTAAAATGACTTAGCCAGTTTACTGAAAAATGAAAATCATAATTTTTTGTAGCAAGTTCCAATGCGCCATAAGCCGATAATTTGAGAATAGCGGGTCCGCTCATCCCCCAATGTGTAATCAACAGATTCCCTTCCTGCTGTAATTTGGTGCCGATTAATTTAACGGTTACATTCGGAACTGTAATGCCCATCAAATTTGTAATGGCATTACCAGGCACATTAAAAGTAAACAATGATGGAACTGGTTGAACGATGGTGTGACCAGATTTTTCAAGCCATTGAAATTGAGCTGCTTTCATTAATCCGCCACTAGACACACACAAATAGTCGGCATTGATTTCTTTTCCATTAGCCAATGTAATAACGAACTTCTTATCGGTTAAAACTTCATTTTTTGAAAGTATACTAATCTCTCTAGCATCAGCATTCATCATGATTTCTACTTGATGCTTTTGGGCTTCTGACAATAGGCAATCGATTATTGTTTGAGAGCTATCTGTAACAGGAAACATTCTTCCATCAGATTCAGTTTTCAATCTTACCCCTCTTTCTTCAAACCAACTAACAGTATCGGATGTACTAAAATGATGAAATGCTTTCTTTAAAAATGCGGCACCTCTGGGATAGTAGGTGATGAGTTCACT
>CANGEZ010000048.1 GCA_947452875.1 Chitinophagaceae bacterium | reverse complement strand
TTCGATAACACTACTGTAATTGTTGGTTCTGGATCATACGACCCAATGGCTGGATTAATTGTTTCAAAAAAATGGAACAAGTTTTCTGTGCAAACAAATGCATTATTCAAAAAAACAACAAAGGGGTTTAATGACAATTATTATGGAAGTTTGTCGATACAAAACCTGTCATTTTCATATCGATTATTAGGAGTTGATAATTCTTGTGTTATTGATTCCTCAAGAAAGAGTAGTAATAAATTATCCCTATCCTTATTTGGAGGTTATTATGGAGAATGGTTGGAAAAAATAAAAGAAGATAATATTATTGATGAGAATTCAGGTTACTATGCTGGATTTTTCAATATTGGAACCAATGTATCGATTAAAAAATATAGTTTCCCAATTACAGCTTCTTTGCCGATTATTTCAAAAATGAATGGCATTCAAAACCCTCCAGGTTTTAGAATTCGTTTTGGATTCGTTAGGATGATTTAATGGTTGATTAGATGGGCAATATCCTCCAAAAAGTCCGAACTCCCGGCAGTCGTCCCGACAATTCAAGCTCACATTGTAAAATGTGAGCTTTTTTTATTTAAATCAAACTCTCTTATTACTAATTCAAACGTCTTATTTTTATCGCATTTAATAAAGTATTCCCTTTTTCTTTTTCAAACGATATTTTCAAGCCCTTTAGCTCTTTTGTAGTAACAACAAAAGTTTTTACAATGGCATTCAATGCCCCATATTGTAGGGCCGGTGAAAAATCCTCAAGCACTTTTAATGCATTTATCGAAACATTAAACTCGCTTATCTCTTTAGTGTTTTCTTCTTTATCATTCAAATCATAAATAGATTTTTGATTTTTACTTTCTAAATCTGAAAAATGCAATTCCACTTCATATTCTCCATCAGCCACATCAAATTTATAGTCAGACAATCCATACCTTAAGGTTTGATATAAAGGAACATTGCGAGTGAGATTTACTTCCGACTGGTGACCAATTCTCGTTTCAGAAGATCTAAATATTTCACCTCCTTCATAACCAAAACTTCCTTTTTTGTATTCCTGATCGGGCAACCATGTAATATTGTTTATTGGGTCAATAAAGTAACAATTACTGCCAACATTTACAGCCAATTCAAAACTATGGTCTTTGATTTGATTCAAGATTAATGGTACAATTTCGAATTTGATTTCCATTCCATCTTGATATATACTGTTTTCATTTACACCTTTAACAAATAAAAAATTCTTCCCTTCAACAAATGGCACATTCCAAATAGCAACACTATTATTTGTATTTTGAATACCAAGCGATTTGCCGTTTTGAAATAATTCAATCTTTTCAAGATTGGAATAAATCTTTACAGGCTGTACAACAAAACTATCGCTTGAGGACAATTGAATGCCTTTCCTAATTGGCCAATCACGGCTCGCAATATGAATTACAGGATTTTTCAATAACCATGATTGATAAAGAAAATAAACATCTTTAGGTGTTCTGTTATTATACAACAAGCCTTTGTTATTGATATGTGGCATACTTTCTTGTCTGCTGGCTGCATTAAAATCTATAAAATTCCAAACAGCAGCACCGGCAATAAATTTCCGATCAAATATCTGACTCAAATAAGATTCATGATATTGTTGTTGCCATTCTATACTAAAATCAAATTGCTCTGGATGTAAACTATGAAGTCGACCATCACTGCCGGCACCATATTCACTGATGATAGAATTTATGTTCGGAGTTTCTTGATGCATTTTATCCATAAATTCACCGAACTGATTAAAGCTGCCTTTGTACCAGCCATAATAAGTATTCCATCCAATTACATTGGGAGTAGTTGACATGCCATAATTCAAGTAATAGTCTTTACCTCCTGAGTTTTGTGCAATAGCCGATAAGCGATATTTATCTTCGCTGTGAACACTGCTATCCAATTCTTTTGCAAATTGTGCCGTAATGGTAAATATTTCTTTCTGCTTTTCTTTGTCTGCCAACTTAGAAGTTCCCAAACCAATCTCATTCATATATCCCCATATGATGACACTTGGGTGATTGTAATTTTGACGAATCATTTCTATCAAACTGCTAATACAAGTTGTTTTCAATTCTTTGCTATCGTAAAAATTATTGCCGAGAGGCGTTTCTTCCCAAACTAAAATTCCTAATTTATCACATATCTCTAAAATTGTTGGGTCTTGTGGATAATGACTAACTCTGATAAAGTTTCCGCCCATTTCTTTTAATAATTCAATATCTCTACGATTCAAGTCGTTATCTAATGCATTACCTAATCCCATGTAATCCTGATGTCTGGCGGCGCCTATTAATTTGAGATGTTTTCCATTTAAAAAAAAGCCAGAATCAGGACTGAATTTAAATGTCCTGAATCCTAATGGAGCATGCTGCAAATCGTATTCAATCGGAGTTTTATCATCTGAAAGAATTGAAGTTTGTACTGTATATAAATATGGATTTTCAGGCGACCATAAATTGGGATTGTTTATCTTTTTAGATGATTGTTGGAAATTTGTCGTAGTACCTGCATTTGCTTTAACCTTTGTTTTGATTTCAGTAATAACATCCCCCGAATTGTCGATAATCTTTGAAAGCAAAATTAAGTTTCTGTTTTCGTTGGATTGATTTGTAATGGCTCCTTTAATATTTACATTTGCTTCGTTGTTATTAACCATTGGTGCATCCACAAAAACACCGTTGGAACCAAAGTTCATTTGGTCGAAATGTATTTTATTGGTGCTGATTAAATATACATCTCTGTATATACCACCGAACATGGTGTAATCACCAGAAATGGGCGGTAGATCTAATTTCTTACTATTATCAACTTTTACAGCAATGGTATTTTTTCCGGGAATGGTTACATAGTCAGAAATATCGAAAGTAAATGCTGTGTATCCTCCTTTATGTTGACCAACAAGTTTGCCATTTACATATACATCTGCCTTCAAAAAGACGCCTTCAAAATTGATGAAAAGTTGTTTGCCGGCATATTTTTGTGTCAAATTCAATGACTTACAATACCATCCTACCCCTCTGTAATATTGTCTTGAAGTATAAGCGTCTATTGCATTCCAAGTGTGAGGAAGATTTACTTTTGGCCATGACACATCATCAAAATCAAAATTTTCGACTACCGAAATATCTTCCTTAATAAATTTCCAGGAATCATTAATAGACTCTTTTTCTGTTTGAGAAAAACTAAGTAAAGTATTTAGTAAAAGAATTATAGTAAGGAAATAATTTGTGTTCTTCATTCAGAATAAGCTTTGGATTTTAAAATTAATGCTTTTAATAATTGCTACAAGAAAAATCAATAATAACAGGAATTTCGAGTTGATTTGTTTAAAATTGGAGTAGTTAGGATGTTGTAATGTTTATTTATATAAGTTACATCTTCCAAAAAGTTCGAACTCCCAATAATCATCCCGACAATACTTCCAAAATGACAATCCAAAAATGGGTTGTCATTTTTGTTTGAAATACTAACCTTTCTAAATTTTTAATTTGTGAAAAATAAGTAAAACAAGACAGCAATCACAAAAAAGTACTTTTATAATCACATAAATCGATATAGTTCATTCTTATTTTCGTTTGTGTCAATTTCGATACAAAATAAATTTAAATAAAATGAGAAATATATTATACTTAATCGCTGTAATATTTATTGTCCTTTGGGCAATAGGTTTTATTGGATACCATTTAGGTTGGTTGATACACGTTCTACTCGTAATAGCCATCATCTCTATATTATTAAGAGTCATTCAGGGAAATCGGTTGTAATTCTAATCTGATTTTTAAAATACTCAAATTGGGGCTAATCATTTTTTACCATAAATTTTCTTTAAACTTAAAACCATAACATGAAAACTTAAAACATCATCGGCAACTTAAAATCAATTTTATTTTGTTCAGCATTATTATTCTGTTCAATTGCAAACGCTCAATACAGCAGTAAAAATAAGAGAATGATAGACGAATCCAGAATCGCTATTTATGAATTTATCAAAACAGATTCAGACATGAAAAAACTATTCGACAATTCTTATGCTTATGTGGTTTTCCCAAATGTGGGAAAGGGTAGATTGGGTGTTGGAGGTGCTTTTGGAAATGGCATCGTTTTCAAAAAGAAGGCAACAATTGGAACGGCGAAATTATCACAGATAAGCATCGGATTACAAGCCGGCGGTCAAGGTTACAGAGAAGTGATTTTTTTTGAAGACAAATCCAATTTCGAAAATTTTAAAGAAAACAAATTAAAATTATCAGCTCAAATTTCAGCGGTTGTAGCAGCATCCGGAGCAGCTGCAAATGCAAGTTATGCTGAAGGAATTTTGATTTTTGCTCAACCTAAAGGAGGATTGATGTACGAAATTTCAGTAGGTGGACAAACTTTTAATTACAAAACATTTTAAATAATGTTAGATTGCCACAGACATTAAAAAAAAACTTACAGATTTTTTTAAAATAAAATTATTTAATTGCGAATAAAAAACAGACCAAAAGGATCTGTTTTTTATTTAGTCATATTGTAATAAATCATTAGAAATAATTGGAATCTTAAAAAAAAACTCAATAAAAAATTAATTCTTAAACTTCCCTTAACAATTTTCGCTCTATATTCGCAGCCGTGATGAAATTCCTAATCAGTTTATTTGTAATTTTTATTAGTCTAAATTGTTTTAGCTCAGGAACTTCTCATGCTGAGAAACCAACAATTTCTTTCCAACAAAAGTCGGTTACCAATCACCATCATCACAATATTAAAAACAACAATAAGCCTATTGCGATTCTCAATAGCAATATTGTAATTGTATCGGAAACAGATGATGTTGAAGACCAAGATAATGATGACTGTACTGAGAAATCTAATGTCAAAACTGCTTTTGATAACATTTTTCTTGCAAAATATAATGATACTAAAATTAGCAATCTTGTTAATTTCCCTATTCAAAAAAAGAGACTCTTTATACTCTTAATGGTTATTCGAATTTAATTAACTACCCGCCAACGCTGAATTCCAGCAATACTTCAGTTTTGTTTTTATTATAAATCATCTATAGCATTTTATTTTGCTGATTACACTAGTGTTTTCAATTGACTAAAAAATTCCATTACAATATGAACAAATTACTATCTCTAATTTCTTTCAGTTTATTAATGATAACTGCAGGATGTAAAGAAAAAAAACAGGAAGAAACCACAGTCCCTGTAAAATATTTGGTTACAAGTCCTGTTAAAATGGATACTTCTTTCAAAAAGGAATATGTAGCTCAAATTCAATCTATACAAAATGTTGAAATCCGAGCAAAAGTGAAAGGATTCCTGGATAAAATCCATGTGGATGAAGGTCAGTTTGTAAAGGCTGGTCAGCTTCTATTCACCATCAGACCCGTTGAATTTGAAGCTGAATTATTAAAAGCAAAAGCAGAAGTAAAAGCTGCTGAAATCGAAGTATTGAACAGTAAAAAATTGGCTGAAAAAAATATCGTTTCTCCTACAGAACTTGCTACTGCACAAGCCAAACTTGAACAAGCAAATGCAGAAGAAAAACTGGCAGAGTTATATCTTTCTTATACTTCTATCAAAGCTCCATTTGACGGAGTTGTTGACAGAATAAAATTCAAAGTTGGAAGTCTAATTGATGAAGGTGGTTTACTCACTACCATATCCAACAACAAAGATATGTATGCGTATTTCAATGTCTCTGAACCTGAATACTTAAGCTTTATGTCTCAAAATAATGGAAACAACAAGCAAGTTGCCAATCTTATACTCGCCAATAATCAGATTCATAAATATCCCGGAATTATAGAAACTATAGAGGCAGAATTTGATAACAATACCGGCACCATTCCTTTTAGAGCAAAGTTTCCCAATCCGGATTTATTATTAAAGCATGGCGAAACCGGTAAAGTTCAAATGAATATGAGCATTAAAGATGCGATGCTAATTCCACAGAAAGCTACCTATGAGTTGCAGGACAAGATTTATGTGTATGTGTTAAATGAAAAAAATGTCATTGAATCAAGAAACATAATCATCAAGCAAAAACTTTCAAATATCTATGTTGTAGAAAGCGGCATCAACGAAAATGACAAAATTCTACTTGAAGGATTACAAATGGTTAAAGATGATGATAAAATCATTCCAGACTTCATACCTGGAGCGCAAGCTTTGGTACAGTTTAAATAACAAATGGGCAAAAACTTTTTTCAAGAAAATTAAAGATCGAATCCAACTATGTTCAATAAGTTTATCAGAAGACCGGTTTTAGCGATTGTTATATCATTGATTATAACTTTCCTAGGGGCACTTGCTTTAGTGCAGTTGCCAATTACACAATTCCCTTCAATTTCTCCTCCTAAAGTTAATATTACTGCAGAATATCCGGGAGCCAACAACGAGCTTCTGATCAAATCAGTGGTGATCCCATTGGAAAGAGCTATTAATGGTGTACCAGGCATGAAATACATTGCTTCAGATGCCGGCAATGATGGTGTAGCTTCAATTCAGGTGGTTTTTAATTTGGGTACCGATCCCAATATTGCTTCTGTAAATATTCAAAACAGAGTAGCTGCCGTTACCAACAAACTACCACCAACGGTTATACGCGAGGGTGTGAAAATCACAAGAGAAGAGTCAAACATGCTGATGTATGTAAATATCTTCAGTAAAGACACTACATTAGACGTTAATTTCCTTTACAATTTTGCAGACATCAATTTATTGTCTGAATTAAAAAGAGTAGATGGCGTTGGCTTTGCCGACATTTTGGGCGACAGAGAATATGCGATGAGAATCTGGCTCAAACCCGACAGAATGTTGGCGTATTCAATTTCAAGTGATGAAGTATTGAAAGCCATTGATGAACAAAATTTGGAAGCAGCCCCTGGAAAGACAGGTGAAAGCTCTGGAAAAAAAGCGCAGTCATTTGAGTATGTGATGAAATATCCCGGAAGATTTACAACAAAAGAAGGATATGAAAACATTGTTGTAAAGTCTACTCCTGATGGACAATTACTTCGTGTAAAAGATGTTGCTGATGTAGAATTTGGAAGCACTTTCTATGATCTTTATTCTAATTATAATGGAAAGCCAACTGCTTCAATTATGATTAAACAATCTTATGGAAGTAATGCGTCTGCCGTTATTGAAAACATCAAACAAAAACTGGCAGAAATAAAATCCACATCATTTCCAAAAGGCATGGATTTTGAAATCAGTTATGATGTTTCGAAATTTCTTGACGCCTCAATTGAAAAAGTATTGCATACGTTAATCGAAGCGTTTATTTTGGTGAGTCTTGTTGTATATGTATTCTTAGGTGATTGGCGATCTACATTGATTCCTGCGATTACGGTTCCGGTTTCATTGATTGGTACGTTCTTCTTCATGCAATTTTTTGGTATCAATTTAAATTTGATTACGTTATTCGCATTGGTATTGTCAATTGGTATTGTAGTAGATAATGCGATTGTAGTTGTTGAAGCTGTACATGCTAAAATGGAAGAAAAGGGATTAAGTCCACGAGCGGCAACCGAAGAAGCTTTACATGAAATCAGCGGTGCCATTATTGCGATAACATTAGTGATGGCAGCTGTATTTATTCCTGTTGCTTTTATGACCGGCCCTGTAGGTATTTTTTATAGACAGTTTTCTGTAACCATGGCCACTAGTATTATTCTTTCGGGATTGATTGCATTAACGCTCACTCCTGCCCTTTGTGCCATCATGCTTAAAAACAATCATGGTAAAGTAAAAAGAAAAACACTCATCAACAGATTTTTGAATGGATTCAATAACGCTTTCACAAAATTATTAGTCAGATATAAGAGAATATTGGAAGTTATTGTTAGTCGAAGAATTGTAACTGTTGTGGTGTTGCTTTTATTTTGTTTGGGTACATGGCAAATAAGCAACAATATTCCTTCTGGTTTCATTCCAAACGAAGACCAAGGTGTTTTTTATGCCATTGTATTAACACCAACAGGCTCCACACTGGAACGCACAAACGCCGTTTTATCCCAAATACAAAAAGTAGCCAATGGCATGGAGGAAGTAAATTCAGTTTCGTCAACTGCCGGCTTTGAAATTTTAACTGAAGGTACTGGCGCATGTTCTGGAACTTGTCTGATAAATTTAAAAGACTGGAGTAAAAGAAAACATACCACTTCAGAAATCATGAGTGAACTCGAAGAAAAAACCAAAAGCATAAAAGGTGCAACGATAGAATTCTTCCTGCCTCCTGCTGTGCCTGGTTATGGCGCTGCCGGTGGTTTTGAATTGAGATTACTCGACGTAGCCGGTAGTGGAGACTATAAAAAAATGGAAGAAGTGAATAAAGCATTCACTAAAGAACTCAGCAAAAGAAAAGAGTTGGCTTCTGTGTTCAGTTTTTATAATGCAAGTTTCCCTCAATACATGCTAAAGGTAGATTATGACAAAGCCATGCAAAAAGGAATTTCGGTAAGTGATGCGATGGACAACCTTTCCACTTTGATTGGTAGTACTTATGCAGCAAGCTTTATCAAATTCGACAGACAATACAAAGTGATGGTACAAGCGCCACCACAGTATCGTGCTTTGCCTGAAGATATCATGAAATTGTACACTAAAAATGATAAAGGGGAAATGGTGCCATATTCAGAATTCATGACAATGGAAAAAGTGTATGGATTGGAAGAAATCACCAGACATAATATGTACAACTCTTCAGAAATCAGCGGCGATGCGGCTCCGGGATATAGCAGTGGAACCGCGATGCAGGTGATTACAGAAGTAGCTAAAAAGAAATTACCAAAGGGTTTCGGCATTGATTGGGCAGGTATTTCAAAAGATCAAATGGCAACAGGAAATCAAGCCATTTATATATTTCTGATTTGCTTGGTATTTGTGTATTTGCTACTAGCCGCTCAATACGAAAGCTTTGTACTCCCATTCCCGATTTTGTTGTCTTTGCCCGTTGGTATTTTTGGCGCGTATCTGTTTTTGATGTTGATGGGACTTGAAAATAATATTTATGCTCAAGTGGCTATGGTAATGCTTATTGGATTATTGGGTAAAAATGCCGTGTTGATTGTAGAATTTGCGGTTCAAAAACACAGAATGGGTGCGTCAGTTTTGCAAGCTTCTATTGAAGGTGCTGCGGTTAGGTTGAGACCTATACTTATGACTTCATTTGCATTCATAGCTGGATTGTTGCCGCTGATATTTGCAACAGGCCCGGGTGCTATTGGAAACCATACTATTGGAAGTGCAGCTACCGGAGGCATGCTTTTGGGTACTGTATTTGGCGTATTGATTATACCCGGGCTTTATTACATTTTCGGAAAAACTTCTGAAAAACACCATATTATCGAAGACGAAGAAGAAAAACCATTAACTGAAGAATAAAATGATGAACTCAAAAAAAATATATCAAATAGGCATTGTCCTTTTATTTACATTTTCAATTTATGGATGTCTGCCAAAATTGGCAACAGACAAACCTATATTTGCGTCTACTCCTGATGGTTACTCAGACAAAAAAGATAGTGTAAATGATGCCAATACCTCATGGAAAAAAATATTTACAGACACCAATCTCGTAAAGCTGATTGACACTGCGATTAAAAGCAATCCGGAGGCCAACGTAGCGTTACAGGAAATCCTGATCGCTTCTAACGAAGTGAAAATGAGAAAGAGTTTATTGTCGCCAATGGTGAATGCGTATACTTCAATTGGCATGGACAAAGCCGGAAGATATACATCAGAAGGCGCCGGTAATGCATCAACAGACATCACTCCCGGCAGAAGAGTTCCTGAACCTTTACCTAATTTCAATCCTGGTTTTCAGGCAAGTTGGGAAGCCGACATTTGGCATAAAATTCGATATTCAAAACAAGCTGCATTGCAAAGATATTTGGCTACAGTTGAAGGAAAGAATTTTGTCATCTCTAATCTAGTGGCTGAAATTGCCAATAGTTATTACGAGTTATTGGCATTAGACAACCAGCTTTCAATTATTAAAGAATCTATTGAATTACAAAAAAAGGAACTTGAGATTGTAAAATTGCAAAAAGATGCGGCAAGAGCAACGGAATTGGCTGTGAAGCAATTTGAAGCTCAGGTTTACTATACAGAAAGTTTGGAAAATGATGTAGTACAACAAATCACCGAAAATGAAAATAAAATCAATTTATTGTCAGGGAAATTCAATCAACCCATTAATAGAGATGCATCAAGTTTTTTGAATCAAGAGCCAAGTGTAATAAAATCCGGAGTACCCTCGCAATTGATTTTCAATCGACCTGATATTATGCAAGCCGAACATGAAATGAAAGCTGCAGGATTAGATGTAAAAGTGGCTAGAGCTGAATTTTTACCTGAGCTGGGTTTTGAATCCGAATTGGGATACAGTGCATTCAAACCAGGATTATTATTTAGCACGCCTGAATCAATTATGTTTTCATTGTTTGGGAAAATAACCGGTCCAATTTTTAATCGAGCCGCATTAAAAGCGGAATATGCAAACGCAAATGCGCGTCAAATTCAATCTTTATACAATTTTCAGAATTCAATATTGAATGGATACGTTGAGGTTTCGAATCAGATGAGTGCAGTAAATAATCTTGATAAAATTTATAAATTAAAATCCAAACAAGTTGAAACATTAAATCAATCAATCGACATCGCTCATGATTTATTTTTGTCCGCACGAGCAGATTATCTCGAAGTACTTACTGCACAAAAAGAAGCATTAGCATCAAAATTGGAGTTGAACGAAGTCCGTAAGAATAAATTCAATTCGACAATAAATTTATATAGAGCACTAGGCGGTGGTTGGAAATAAGTTGAAATATATTTTCGGAATGAAATAATTTATAATTTGATACTTTTACTCCATAGTTATAGATCAAGTAGTCTGACTGCTTTTTATAAATTTCATCTTCTCTTTTTATTTTAATGACTAATTTAATAGAAGACATCACCAAATCTTTAATGTCAGTTGCTGATGCTCAAAGAGCCATATCTATGCAACGATTTTTCAAAACCGGAAAAGGTGAATATGGTGAAGGTGATATTTTTATTGGTGTAAGCGTACCTCAGCAACGAGCCATTGCCAAACAATTTCAAAATGAATGCAGTAAAAAAGATGTCATCGCATTACTCGACTCTCCCATACATGAAGAAAGATTAACCGGCG
>CANGEZ010000047.1 GCA_947452875.1 Chitinophagaceae bacterium | reverse complement strand
ACTATTATTCTCCTCAATATGGTGCAACTCCATATTTGTATGGTGGTGTAAGTCCGGTTCCTGATTTCGTTCACAATGGCGTGTTGAGAAAAACATCAACTGATTTGTTTGGTGATGCTATTCCTGTTACTTCACAAACTAAAAATGGTGTTTACGAATTACCGTTTACAATTCCTGTAACAGGAACTGTTTATGGTGGAGTTTCTTATACTGCAGTTCCTACAAAATGTGCTATTGTTGCTTTTGTTGTTGATGGTTCTACAGGAACAACTACCAATGCAGGTGCATATAATGTTCAATATGCAGCAGTTGGTACAACTAAAGATTTTGATTAATATTTTTTTGAAAAACTAAAAAAGCCGATACAATTTGTATCGGCTTTTTTTATAGAAATTATTTTTTTAAGTATTCTTTACTGTTTATTAAAGAAGTTCTTTTAGCAATATTTCAATTCCTTCTGTTGCGGTTTGTTCAATCAATTTCAAATTTTTAATATTGCCTGTCTGAGGTATTTTTTTATCTATTACAAATTTGATGGCATTTTCTGGAACATAATGTAAGAGCCCAGCAGCCGGATAAACTTGTAAAGAAGTGCCAATCAAAATAAAAATATCTGCAATACCCATTAACAAGGCTGCGTCTTCAATCATCGGAACAGGCTCTTCAAACCAAACTATATGTGGGCGAAGTTGTGCGCCATCACTGGCTTTATCGCCGAGGTTGATGTCACCTCTGATTTCAGTGATTAAATTTTCATTTGTATCACTTCTCATTTTAAAAATCTCGCCATGTAGATGAATAATGTTTGTTGAACCTGCTCTCTCATGTAAATCATCTATGTTTTGGGTGACAATAGTTACTTGATATTTCTCTTCTAATTTGGCTAATCCATAATGAGCGGCATTGGGATTCGCCGCCTCAACATCTTTTCTTCTCATGTTGTAAAAGTCAAGTACCAATTGAGGATTTCTTTGATAAGCACGTGGTGTAGCTACATCTTCAATGTTATGTCCCATCCACAAACCATCGCTGTCTCTGAATGTTTTTAATCCACTTTCAGCTGATATTCCGGCTCCGGTGAGTACGACAATGTGTTTCATGAAAAAATGTAAAATTCAAAAGTAAAAAATCAAAAGACAGTGTTTAAAATGTTCAAAAAGTTCAAATGGTTCAATATGTTCAAATTGTTTATCATCAAAAAACAATCCCCATCCCCAAGCAACAAAACACCAAACAATAAACACCAAACCCCAAACACCAAATCCCAAATCCCAAACCCCAAATCCCAAACCCCAAACCCCAAACCCCAAACCCCAAACCTTCCTTACCTCTCCCCCGCCAATTCCATCACCACATCCCATTCTTCAGGCTTTACGGTTTGAACTGATAGTCTTCCTAATCTTACCAAATCCATATTGGCTAATCTTTTTTCTACTTTTACCATAGCTAATGGAACAGGATTTTTCAGCTTTTTTACAGGCTTCAAATCTACAACCACCCATGCTTCTTCATCGGTAGTGGGATCCTGATAAAATTCTTTTACCACTTTGGCGATACCCACAATTTCAACGCCTTCATTACTGTGATAAAACAAAACTTCATCACCTTTTTTCATGGCTTTCAAATTGTTTCTCGCACCATAATTGCGCACACCATCCCAGAAGGTTTTTTTATCTGCTACAAACTGATCCCAGCTGTATTTGAAAGGCTCCGATTTGACTAACCAGTATGACATTGAATGTGAAATTTAAAATTTAAAATTAAAAATTCAAAAGTAAAAACATTTGAGAGGTTGAAAATGTTCAATAGGTTCAAAAAGTTCCAATGGTTCAAAGCTTATAAAAAGTTTGAAAGGCTCGATTTGATTAAGAATAAGAATGAAGAGCTACTCAGAAAAATAACCTTTTCAACTTATTGAACCTTTTGAACCTCTTGAACAGCGTAGCCTCACCACCCACTCGCCAACACATCCGCCACGTGCATTGTTTTTAATGAAATGTTTTTCTGTTTGATAAAACCATCAAGCTGCATCAAGCAACTTAAATCGGTAGAAATGATGGTGTCGACTCCTGTAGCCAATGCATTATTTATTTTTTGATCGGCCATGGCGGCTGATATCGATTCGAATTTTACAGCGAATGTGCCACCAAATCCACAACAAGTTTCATTGTCATTCATTTCGATTAATTCAAGTCCTTTTACATTTGATAATAACTGTCGTGGACCGGCTTTGATTTTACATTCTCTCAATGCGGCACAACTATCATGATAAGTTGCTTTTGTATTTAATTCCGCTCCAAAGTTTTCGATTTTCAACACATCGGTCAGAAATTCTGTAAATTCAAAAACACGTTTGGTCAACTCTTTTACACTGTGATGTCTGGCTCCATTTTCAAAAAGATCAGGATAATAATTTCTAACAAAACCTGTGCAGCTTGCACTTGGGGCTACTATATAATCATTACCAGAAAAATCCTGACAAAACTTTTCAGCTACATCTCTTGCCTCATCTCTGAAACCTGCGTTAAATGCGGGTTGTCCACAACAAGTTTGATTGCTGTTGTACACAACTTCACATCCGGCTTTCTCAAGCACTTTCACCATATTGAATGCAGATTCAGGATAAAGCTGATCTACAAAACAAGGTATAAACAATTGTATTTTCATGATGGTGGAAAGGTATTCTTATTGATTATTGGCATCAACCAATGCCATCATTTTTAATGCAGTAGTAGCAGCTTCCTCTCCTTTATGGCCATGTTTGCCGCCTATTCTTTCTTCTGCTTGAATTTGATTGTCTACGGTAAGGATACCAAATATAGTTGGCACCGGCAAGGATAAATTTAATTGCAAAATACCATTGGTTACCGCCTGACAAACATATTCGAAATGTGGTGTATCTCCTCTTAACACACAACCTAAAGCAATGTATGCATCAGGTTTTTTCTTTGTATTTTCGAAATGATTTTTAATGGCAAAACTGATTTCAAATGCACCAGGTACATAAAATATTTCATGGGCAACTTGGTATCCTTCAAGAACTTTCTTACTACCAAATTCGAGTGCTGATACAATGGCATCATTCCAGTCTGTACGGATAATAACAACAAAGGCATCCTTTTTAATTGGGATGCCTGTTGATGAAATATTTTCAGGTCTATTGACTGACATTAATTTTCTGATTAATTAAATTCTCCCAAACGGGCTAATTTCTTATCGACATCACCATTGCTTGATGAAATATAATTAGGGAAATTTTCTTTGATTTTTTTGTAAGCATCAACGGCTTCAGATTTTTTTCCGTTGACTTCAGCGTAGCTAGCATACAACATCAATGCGTCCGGAGTTATAGATTCATCTTTTGTATTCACCTCAGCAGCTTTTTTGTAATAACTTAATGCTTCAGCAGTTTGATTTTTTTCTGCACTTGCATGTCCTAACATAACAAAAGCTTTACTCTGAATTTGATCTGCTCCATTGCCGTCAAATTCTTTAAGATATTTAATGGCTTTATCAAATTCTCCAATTTGTAAGTAGCAAGCTCCGGTAATGTAACGAGCACGATTTGCTGTTTTGGTTCCATCGTAGTTGCTGATTACTTTCAACATTCCGGTAATTGTGGCTCCATCCAATGTACCACCATTTAATACGATGTTTACAGAATCTTTATTAAAACCTGTAGTAGACATTTTTCCAAAAAGACCTTCAGCTAAAAAGATAGTTTCACCTGCTTTCATTTCTTTTGGTTCTTTGATTAACTTTTGATAGCCAATCCAACCAGCAAGCACAAGAATTACAGCCAATCCACCATAGGTGATCATTTTGCCTGATTTTTCCCAAAAGCTTTTTACTTTTTCTACTGCTTCGATATTTTCTAAATTTACTTCTGCCATTTTATTGTTTTTTTTTGCTAAAAAGATTGTTGATTATTTTTAATAATTAGTCCATGATGAATGGATAATCTTCCTGTATGTAAACGTCTTTCAATAATTCGCTTTCATCTGGCCAAGGACTTTCTTCAGCAAATGTTACAGAGTCTTCTACTTCAAGTTTTACTCTTTCGTTGATCACTTCAATCTCCACATCTGTCACTTTGTAATCTTGTTGTAACACACGAAGAACATGTTCGATTGGGTCTTTTTCTTTGTATTCTTCGAGCTCTTCTTTGGTTCTATATTTTTGAGGGTCACTCATACTATGACCTTTATATCGGTAGGTTTTAATTTCCAATAAAGTGGGTCCTCCTTTTTCTCTGGCTCTGTTCACCGCGCGTAAAACACCGTTGTGAACGGCTTCAGGACTCATGCCATCAACAATATCTGAAGGCATTTCGTAAGCATCTGCAGTTTTAGAAATATCATGGGTTTTTGATGTTCTTTCAACAGAAGTACCCATGGCGTAATGGTTGTTCTCACAAATGAAAACAATAGGCAAATCCCAAAGCATCGCCATATTGAAAGTTTCATGAAGCATACCTTGACGGGCAGCGCCATCGCCGAAAAAGCATAAAACCACATTATTGGTTCCACGATATCTTTCAGCAAAAGCTAGTCCAGCGCCGGTACCAATCTGAGCACCTACGATACCATGACCTCCGAAGAAGTTTTCTTTCAAACCGAAAAAGTGCATACTACCACCCTTTCCTTTACTGCAACCAGTTGCTTTACCATACAATTCAGCCATACAAGCTCTTGAGGTAATACCCTTTGCTATTGCTAGACCGTGATCACGGTAAGCCGTAATAAATTTATCATCAGGATTAGTAGCAGTCATACAACCAGCAGCCAATGCTTCTTGTCCAATATATAGGTGACAAAATCCACGGATTTTTTGCATTCCGTACAATTGTCCGGTTTTTTCTTCAAAACGACGCAATAAAAGCATCAATTCGTACCAATACAGGTAAGTTTCTTTAGAGAACTTTGGTGCCAACGTTAAATAATTTTAGGTGGCAAATATAATGAGATAATGCCACAAAAAAAACTGAATATCAGATAAATTTGTTCCGTATTGACTTTGTTGAGTTGGTTGGAAATTTGTTCAAAAGGTTCAATAAGTTTAAAAAGTTCAAGATGTTCCGTTTTTATGAGCAATGTATCCAGCCTATCTAGCCTATCCAGTTTTATCCAGTAACTTCCTCACAATCTAACAAATCAACTAACTTGCAAGCCCATGCTTTTTTTAGATAAAATAACCATCACCCATTTTAAAAATTATGAGATTCGTAGTTTCGGGTTTACGTCTCGTGTGGTGGGCATTTGCGGAAAAAATGGTGTCGGCAAAACAAACCTACTTGATGCCATCCACTATTGTTGTTTTACTAAAAGTTACTTCACATCTTCAGATAATCTTAATATCGGTTTTGGTAAAGAGGGTTTTAGGCTTGAAACTATTTTCGAAAAAAACAACGAGAAAAATAAATTGATTTGCACTTTAAAGCCGGGCGCGAAGAAAGAAATGGCTGTCAATGATATTGTGTATGAAAAGTTATCTAAACATTTGGGTTTGTTTCCCTGCGTTATGATTGCTCCAGACGATATCGAAATGATTAATGGTGGCAGCGAATTGCGAAGGAAATATATTGACACCATTTTAAGTCAGCTCGACAGCGAATACCTTCAAGCTTTGATTCAGTATAATAAAGTGTTGCAACAAAGAAACAGTTTTCTGAAAAACGCTGCAACTACCGGTCGCACTGATACTTCATTATTGGAAATACTAGATATGCAGCTTGATGCACCTGCTGTGGTTATTTTTAATAAAAGGAAATTGTTTTTACATGAACTGATTCCTTTGGTACAACTGAATTATAAAGCCATTGCAGGTTCAGATGAAAAAATCATGTTGACTTATGAAAGCAAACTCATCGAAAAATCATTCAAACAATTATTAGCAGAAAACAGACAAAAAGATTTCATCTTACAAAGAACCAATGCCGGTATTCACAAAGATGATATTTCAATTGAATTGTTTTCTCAATCTTTCAAATCTATCGCTTCTCAAGGTCAGAAAAAAAGTTTGCTGTTTGCGCTCAAACTTGCTGAATACGAATTAATAAAACAAAACAAGGGATTTGCGCCTTTGTTGTTGCTGGATGATGTTTTTGAAAAACTTGATTTTAGTCGAATGAATAATCTGTTGCAAATTGTAGGCAAAGAGAATGATGGACAAGTAATCATAACAGATACACATAAAGACCGACTTGTTCATACTTTTAATGAGATTGGATTGAACGCCCAAATTATTGAGTTGTAATTTTATAAACTATCTTTATTACATGGGAGAAATTTCTTTACAAGAAGCCATGCAGGAATTCCTGAAAAAAAGCAAGCTAAAATTTGGGATACAGGCTGTTCAAATTGAAGAAGTTTGGGAACAGTTAATGGGTGCCACCATTGCAAAATATACCGATAGCATTAAAATCATCGGACATACACTTTTTATTACTTCATCAGTGGCGCCATTAAAAAATGAATTGTTGT
Source organism: Chitinophagaceae bacterium (assembly GCA_947452875.1). Taxonomy (GTDB): domain Bacteria; phylum Bacteroidota; class Bacteroidia; order Chitinophagales; family Chitinophagaceae; genus Ferruginibacter. The sequence continues at coordinate 4,848 of CANGEZ010000047.1, read as the reverse complement.
ATCAAAAAGATAACATCGTTCAAAGAGTGAATGAAGCTTTGGGCGAAAATGTAATTAAGGAAGTGGTAATTAAATAATTTCTATTTGTTGTAAACAGGCTTCAACGTATATCCTTCGTTTTTCAGTAATTGAATCAAGCCTATCTCTCCTGCTAAATGCCCTGCTCCTACTGCAATAAAAATAGTTGATTGAGGTAAAATGTTTTTCAATTGGCTAACCCAGTTTTTATTTCGATTGGTTAACAACACATCTTTCTGTTCTTCAAAACCTGGTTCATCATTAAATGATTTTTCAATTTCATCAAGTCGTTGAGATTTATAAAGTGAAAGCATTTTTATGAAATTCGTTTTGTATGCGTCAATGCTGTCAATCATGTTATACAATGCTGTGGCTTGTTCGTTGTATGGAATGTTATCAAATATTGAAGATTGAAATTCAACTGTTTCAAATCCGTAAGATTCTTTTTGTAGCTGTTTAGATTTTTTTATCAATTCCATTTCAATGCCATCTGTTGTTTTGCATGTCATCATAAATGGATAAACAAGTGATGATGAAAATGCAGGTTTCATTTTTTCAACCATTGACATCGTCATATGAAGTGAGTCGGAAAAGAATTTTTGAATTTTTTTATACTGTGTGCTATCAAATAATTTCCTCAATGTTATTCCATCTTTCATGTACATATATTTAAATGCATTGAAAGTATTTGTAGGATCATCGAGGTCGATTTCAAGATATAAAGAGGATGAGTATTTTAATGCTTTTAATAAATTCTCTGAGAAATGAATGTCTTCTTTGCACATCAAATGAAACGTGCCAAAAAGATAACTAGGTTGTTTGATGTCCTTTCCGGAAATTTCCCATAACAAACTATTGTTGTCTTTATTGTAATCATTTTTATTGAAAGGCTGACCTTTTACTAGATTACAAATCGTAATACAGAAAAGAAAAAATGTTATTTGTTTCAACATGTAAATTTTTATTTTATCACGCCATATAAACTACCGCCTTTTTCAAACAGTCTGTTTATTTTCTTTTCAATTTCGGCATCTTTTTCTACTGGAGGTGCATGATGTGGTTTGATTCTGGCATCAATGAGTAAAGGGCCATGACAACCCCAATGTTTGTTCTGTGTTTCAGTGTCCACTCCATAAATATCATGTGATGGATTGGTTCTGGTAAAACTAACCCAAAGAAAATTGTTGAAATCTTTACTTACAAATTCAGCATCATCGCATAAAATAATTAGTGGTATTTCATTTTGTAATTCATCGGTTGTTGCCCATTTGTTATTGATGCCGGACAATGAATCAGTCAGGCTTTTTAATTCATCATTGACATTGTTATAAGACGTAAAAGCATTTATTTTTAAAGCCACAATTCCTGGGGCAATCAGTTTACAGTGATCAACGCCTGAAATATCTTTTAAAACATCCGGAATTTCAGTAGATAAATTTCTTTTTTTATCGCCATAAGCAGCAAACACAACTTTACTACCGCTATTCAAACTTTCGCCAGAATAGTCGAGTGTGTCGATAGTTGTTTTGGTATAAAAATGAATATCTCTCGTCAAATCAATTCTTTCAAAAATGAATTGGAAATATTCAGGGATGTTTTTGGTATTGAGTTTATTTTCTGGATCTGAGGTAATGAACAAAAATTTCGCCAAACTCAATTGACCGGTACCCAACATGTGATTGGCGATGGTCAGTAATTCGGCTGGTTGTTTAACAGGCATGTAGGGTGTATAGCGTTCGCTGCCAATAGCTAACAGCAACGGATGAACGCCAGCTGCATCCACGGCATTTAATTCTTTTAATCCAGGGATTTCATTTTGAATGGCATCGCCTGTCATGGAATGAATGAGATCGCCGAAACTGGTATCTTCTTGAGGTGGACGACCAACAACAGTGAACGGCCAGATTGCATTTTTTCGGGCATACACTTTATGAACTTTCATCACCGGAAAAGGATGTCGAAGACTGTAATAACCAAGATGATCGCCGAATGGACCTTCGGGTTTTATGTCACCTGGCATAACCTCTCCGGTAATCACAAAATCAGCATCTGTGCTTACACAATAGCCATCAATATATTTATATCGAAATCTTCTCCCGCCTAATATTCCGGCAAAGGTCAATTCACTCATGCCTTCGGGCAAAGGCATGACAGCGGCAACGGTATGTGCGGGCGGCCCACCAACAAATATGCTGACTTTTAACGGTTGATTTTTTTTATTGGCTTTTGTTTGATGAACGCCGATGCCACGATGAAGTTGATAATGCAATCCGATTTCTTTGTTCATCGCATAATCATTTCCATCCAACTGAATTCTGTACATACCGAGATTGGAATTCATTACACCTGGATTGTCTATATCTTCTGTATAAACTTGTGGTAAAGTAACAAATGCCCCACCATCCCTTGGCCAATGTTTAATCAATGGCAAATCGTTGATATGAATCTCCTGAAATGTAACCGGACTTTGAATTGGATTTTTTAAAGGGATTGATTTGATGGCCGCAATGCCTGTTGCCATTGATTTTATTGGATTTTTTAAAGCAGCCGTAGGATTGTTTTTTAGTTTGATAAGTTGTTCAACAGTTTGTAAACTATCTCTAAAAATAAATCGGCTTCTTTCTAATGTTCCAAAAATATTTGAAGCGGCTCTGAAATTTGTTCCTTTTACATTTTCGAATAATAATGCTGGTCCATTGGCTTCAAAAACCCGAAGGTGAATAGCGGCCATTTCAAGAACAGGATCTACTTCTTCACGTATACGAACGAGTTGTCCGCTTTTTTCCAATTCCAATAAACATGATTCAAGATTTTTGTAGGCCATTCAATATATTTAAACAAAGGTATAAGCTAATTGTTGCCTCAAATGAATAAAAAGAAATAAAAATTATGGCTTATAATTTAGGACAATCAACACTTGCTTTCTTGGGACGGGTTTGTGTTTTACTTTTCCTTCCTTTTGCATCTACCCTGAAGCGTAATGAAGCACCAGTAAAATAATAGACATCATTATCATTTGGATTTCCTCTTTGAGTTCCTGCTGCAGGATAAGGAGCGCCATATGGAAGCAGATTTCCTTTATATGCAAGATTCACCGCTGATGAACCTCTATTTTGAAGAAGCAAATTTTCGTCAACATATGTAGTACTTACATCATCCAGGTAATCAGTATTTGTTTTCCTGATACCCATTATTGCTGCAAATCTGATATTTTTTGTGATTGCCCACTGTACGCCAAAGCCATATGGAATACTCCATTCAGCTAGTTGATAAGGAGTTCTTCCTTGGTAAAATCCTTGTCCTTCGGTACTATATTCTTTAAGATATGCTCTAGAACCATTGGGTAAATCAACAAAAGGGCTGAATTTAAAATAAGCAATTCCTGTAAAAAAGAAAGGCGTCATGTCATAATCATACAAATCAAAAAGATTGTATTCTGCCATGAGTGAAATTTCATAAATATCTGATTGGAAACTAAGATTGCGGGCTCTGTTTTTGGGATTGTATTTGTCGTCGCCGGACACTCTGGCGATATTACATTCTAATTTTGCAAAAATTCTGTCAGTGATTTCATAATCAAATCCTAATCCACCAACAGGTTTGGCTTGTATAAAAGATAATGTATTAGGTTGTAAATCTCCCCTATAGCCTGATGCTCCATAAAAAGTCGTGATAAACATACGTTGGGCGTTAGTTTGCATACACAACATTATCAATATGGCAAACAAGCTATTTTTCATAAGTTATCAGAACAAAGCAAATTTTACTTGCTCATGTACATAACCTCTTTTACCAACTTTACAGTTCTGGTAACGTCAGGTAAATAAGCAGCAACAAGATTAGGCGCATAGTGCATCGGTGCGTCAACTGATGTGATGCGTCTGATTGGAGCATCTAAATAATCAAATCCTTCTTTTTGTATTCTATAAGTGATTTCTGAAGAAACAGAAGCAAAAGGCCATTGTTCTTCAACGATTACAAGTCTGTTTGTTTTCTTCACGCTTTCAAGAATAGTAAACCAGTCTAATGGTCTGATGGTTCTTAAATCAATCACTTCAGCACTAATATTTTCTTTAGCCAGTTCTTCTGCAGCTCCTAAAGCTACTTTCATCATTTTATTGAAAGAAACTATGGTTACATCACTACCCTCTCTTGCGATATGGGCTTTTCCAATAGGAATCAAATATTCACCTTCTGGTACTTCACCTTTATCACCATACATTAATTCACTTTCCATAAATACAACAGGATCTTCGTCTCTGATAGCAGATTTTAAAAGTCCTTTTGCATCGTAAGGGTTACTTACAGATATAACCTTTATACCTGGAATATTAGCATACATGCTCTCAAATGCAGTAGAGTGTTGAGCACCAAGTTGTCCGGCACTACCATTAGCACCTCTGAAAACGATTGGGCAGCCTACTTGTCCGCCACTCATAGCCAACATTTTAGAAGCTGTATTTAAGATTTGATCTAAGGCTAAAACAGCAAAATTCCATGTCATGAATTCTACAATAGGACGTAATCCATTTTGTGCAGCACCAACAGCAATTGCAGAAAATCCAAGTTCAGCAATTGGCGTGTCAATGACTCTTTTTTCGCCAAATTCATCAAGCATTCCTTGACTTACCTTGTAAGCGCCGTTATATTCAGCAACTTCCTCTCCCATTAGAAATACTCTTTCATCAAGTCTCATTTCTTCCTGCATAGCTTCTCTTAAAGCTTCCCTAAAGGTGATTTGTCGCATCTTTTATTTTTGTTTCTTGTTAATTAATGAGTTGCAAATTTATTCTATCATTGCCATACAAACAAATCCAAAAACGAGTCATT
>CANGEZ010000046.1 GCA_947452875.1 Chitinophagaceae bacterium | reverse complement strand
TGAAATACCCGACAATAACCATACCCACCATTTTCTGGCAAATCCAAGCTGGTGAACAACAATCTGTGATAATAAAAGAATTAGGAACACAACTACTATTTGTCCGGCTTCAATACCAATATTAAAACTTAGCAATGGGATAGCAATTTTTTGCGATTCGGCTAGACTCATTTTTATGGTACCGGCAAATCCCATTCCATGAACCAAACCAAAAATCAGTGTAATCAAATACTTGAATCCTTGTTGTTTGATGTCAAATTCTTTTCTGAAAAAATTTAAAGCGGCTGTAATTACTATGGTCATTGGAATTAGAAACTCCACCCAAGAAGATTTGAAATGAATGGTATCATAGATGCTCAAAGCTAGTGTCAATGAATGTCCAATCGTAAATGCGGTGATTAAGATGATAACTTGTTTTCTGTTTTCAAAAAGATAAACAGCAGTAAGTGCCAATAAAAACAACAGATGGTCCATTGCTTCCCAGCTGATAATATGCGACCATCCCCATTGAAAATAAAAACTAAAATCTTCCATCGTAATTGAAATTCTTGAAAGCTATATCATAGATTTGGATTCAAATTACTTGATTCAATTGAAAACAATTTCATTTATTAAAAATATTCAGCAACGGACTGGTAAATGGCTCGTACTATTTTTTGTGCTATTTATCTTTTCAGGTGCTACTCGTCATCCCATCTATGTCAGCGTTACCGAAATAGAACACAATGCTAAAGAAAATACACTAGAAATCAGTTGCAAGATTTTTACTGGTGATTTAGAAGCGGTGTTAAGAAAAAACAACAAAATCAAAATCGACCTTCTCGCACCAACTGATAAAAAAGCAATGGAAGTTTTGGTAAATAATTACATTCAGCAACATCTGAAAATAACTGTCAATGAAAAACCGGTTCTGCTTTCATTCGTCGGATACGAACAAAACGAGGAAACCATTCAAAGTTATTTTCAGGTTGATGAGATAAAGAAGATAAAGTCAATGGAAATAACGGACAATATTTTATACGAATACAAATCAGAACAGATCAGTATCATTCATGTGATTGTGGATGGGAAGAGAAAGAGTACGAAATTGAATAATCCGGAGGATAGGTTCAAGTACAGCCCCCTTTAGTTCCCCCCAAGGGGGAAGATAATCAAAATCCCTCTCTTTTGCAGAGGGTTGGGGAGAGGCTACTAATTTTCCTCCATCTCCTCCTTCAATTCCTCAGAAATAGTTACTAATATTTTATCGATTCTTTGTCCATCCATGTCGATGATTTCAAACTTAAAATCCTTCCAAGAAAATTTCTCTCCGGTAACAGGAATATGTTCGAGTTCATGCAATACAAATCCGGCGAGTGTATCAAATTCATGTTCACCCTCATTCATCCAGTCGGCTCTTTCAAAATAACTCAGGAAGTCGTAGAATTGTATCAATGCATCTACAAGAAAGCTTCCATCATCTCTTTTGATAATTTCATATTCCTCCTGGCCAGTTTGCGGAACATCACCCACAATGGCTTCCATAATATCATTCAGGGTGATCATACCTTCAACAGTACCATATTCATCCACAATGAAAGAAGCATGAATCTTCGAAGTCTTTATTTTTTCTAAAAGTTGATATGCAGAATTGTTTTCCGGAACATAAAGTGCGGGCTTTAATAAGGTTTGCAGTTTTGTTGAAGGTGCTGCTTTTACAAGATCTTTTACATAAACCAATCCTTTGATTTCATCGATGGCACCATCGCAAAGTGGGTAGGTGCTGAAAATGATTTCATCCAATTTAGATTTAGCAATTTCCACGGTATCATTGATATCCAACCAAACGATTTCAGTACGATGTGTCATCAATGAAGTGATATTTCTATCACCAAGATGAAATACCCTTTCAATAATTTCTTTTTCATCTTCTTCAATGGAACCATGTTCGCTGCCTTCTGTAATCATGGCTTTGATTTCTTCTTCTGTAATTCCGGAATCAGATGTTTTTTTGATATTTAAAATTTTGAAAATTAAATTTGAAACACCTGATAACAACCAAACCAATGGAGTTAAAATGTGTGAAACAAAATGCATAACACCTGCTGTACTTCTGGCAATTTTTTCTGCTTTCAACATCGCCAATTTTTTTGGAATCAATTCTCCAAATATTACTGAAAGAAAGGTAACAATAATAACTACAACTGTAGTGGCAATGGTTCCTGCATAGGCTTTTAGCGGTTCAAATTGTTCGATATATGGTTTTAATTCAGCACCGAATTTTTCCCCGGAATACACACCCGTAAGAATCGCGATAAGCGTCATGCCGATTTGAGCAGTGCTTAAAAATCTTTCGGGATGGTCAATGAGATGCAAAGCTTTTTTTGCTTTTTCATCACCTTTGTTGGCGAGTGATTCAATTCTTGAACGTCTGGCGCTGATCAAAGCAATTTCACTTACAACAATAAGCGCATTTACGAAAATCAGTAAAATCAAAATGAGTATTTCCATGTTTTTGTATAAATAAAAATCAATTTATGATTTTAGATACCTTGCAAATATAAGGGATGGATATTTGCTATGAATTAGACTTTTATTTTATTTTAAGCAAAACAAACTTTGACAATTGCTTTTCTCTAGTTTCAGGATTAAGAAAATTCAATGAAAGTCTTGTTATCTTAAAATCATTTCCAGTGTATAAAATTTGATAGGGTTTATGAAGTGAGTCAAAATCAGATACTTTATTTTTAGTGGTTATCACAAATTCACCACTTTGAAATTTGTCGACACTGTCTTTATGATAAACAATTCCATTTGCGTAAAAATTCAAACTTCTCCATGTTTCATATTGATAGGCAGAAACTTTATTTACAGGAATATGATGTGATGCGATCCAAGTTCCTGCGTTACTTCCTGCTTGAAATTCTAATAAAGCCGGATAAAAGGATAGATTGAGGAAAAAATTAAGTCCAATGGTTGTGTACAAACCTAAGTAAACCACTTGCCATTTTGATTGGCGTTTTTTTACATAAACAAATACAAATCCAACATATAAAATACCTGCAGCAATAGCCATAACAGGTGGTATCGATTTGAAAGTAAATCCAAGTAAAGCAATTAATACCAACCAAAGTAAGGTAAAAATGATAAAATGAAAACTGCTCAATCTTTTCAATAAAGTATTTGATTTGAGGTCATTTATTTTTTCGTTTATATAATTTGCTGTGATAATAGCTGCAAAAGGGAAAGCAACAAAAATATAATGTGGCAATTGGTATTTACTCATGCCTAATGCCAAATAAGTTAATAAAAAACCGGCATAAGAAATGATCTCACTATTACTATCGAGTTTCAATCGATTGCGTAAAATGGATGTAGTTTTATTAATGAATGCCAAAAGAAAAATAATGATCCAAGGCAGAAAAGACCACATCATATTTTGTATCAGAAAAAATATATTCGCATTGTTATTCCATACAGATTCTCCGGTTATTCTTCCAAAGCTTTGTGTCCAGTAAAAAAATCTAATACCCGAAACATGGCTTTTATCGTTAACTATTTTTTCAGGATGTAAGTCGAATTGCTGGTACAAACCCATACTCATGGGTAACAACAAAATGGCAATAATTAAAATTCCTAACAAATACTGCCATTTAAAAATTGATTTAAAATCTTTAGTCAACATTAATTGCGAACCAAAAGCCAATACCGGAACGATGATGGCGATGGGTCCTTTTGTCATCATTCCAATAGCAATGCCAATGCAGCCCCAAATTAAGTTTTGAATTTTCTTTTGTTGGAACCAGCAAGCGAGTTGCCAAATACTAAATGCAACGCTTCCCATAAGAATGGTATCCGTTCTTACATCGTGGTTCATTAAGAAAAATCCCTGGCTGGTAGCCAAAATTAAAGCAGCTAACACAGCCGCTTTTTGTTCATAATACAATTTTGAAAAACGATAAGTGGAGAATACAGCCAGCAATGCAAATAGAAATGATGGCAAGCGATAAGCGAAGTTGGTAATGCCAAAAAATTTCATAGACAAGGCACTAATCCAAAACAGAAACGGAGGTTTGTCGAGGTAATCTTTACCTTGGTCAAATACTTGTAAAAAATTCCCACTATCCAACATTTCTCTGCTGATTGAAGCATATTGAGCAGCGTCAATATCCATGATGTTTATCTGAAATCCAATTAAGTAAACAATCAATAATAAAAATCCGTATCCGAAGAGCTCTTTATTTTTCATATCAATTGTTTATGAGTTGAGCCTGCCTAATTTATTATTAAAAAACCTACCAGAAAAATTGCCTATTAAACAGCCTAAAATGGCGCCACCTATGATATCAAAAGGAAAATGAACACCAACGTATACTTGTGCGTATGAAATCAAACCAGCCCATAGGAAGAAAACATAGGCTGTATGTCCCATTATTTTATGTAAAGTCACAAATAAAAACATGGCTAATCCAAAATGATTGGCTGCATGTGAAGAAGTAAAGCTGCCGTTTTGTCCACAACGGGTTACTAAAATTCGAATGGTATCTGCTAGCTCAATATCATTACAAGGTCTTTTTCTTCCAATAAGTGGTTTGATTATTTTACTGCTGATTAAATCTGTTACGCCTGCAGTTGAACCCAAAAATATAATCCAATACAAACCTTTCCTTCCAAAATTTATTAAAGACCACAAAACAAGAAACAAATAAAAAGGAATCCAAACCATAGGCTCACGAACAATAGGCATGAGGAAGTCAAAAAAAGAGTTGGTATATTTTTGATTAACTATCGAAAAAAGATCCTTATCTAAACTGATAAATTTTTTAAACATTTGTTTATTATATCACAATTTGAAAGATAAAATTAAAGATTTATAATTTTAACTTGTTTACTTTGTACAAAATTCAAAAAACAAATATTAAAAAGTTGTTATTTAGATTTTAGATTTCATCAACTAATTAGTTTTATAATGAACAAGCTTTCTATAGTTGTGCCAGCATTTAATGAAGCCAATACCATTGCTCAAACAGTTACTAAAATTTTGGATGTAAAATTAATTGGTGGTTTTCAAAAGGAAATCATTATTGTCAACGACTGTTCAACAGATGCAACTGAAACTGTTGTGCAAAATTTCATGGCAAATCACAAAGAAGAAGCCATTATGTATTTTAAGCACGAAATAAATAAAGGCAAAGGTGCCGCACTTCATACCGGCATTGAAAAAGCAACAGGAAGTCATGTTATTGTTCAAGATGCGGATTTAGAGTATGATCCTCATGAGTTTAATATTTTACTTCAACCCATCATAAATGGGCATGCTGATGTGGTGTATGGCAGTCGTTTCATTGGCGGGAAGCCACATAGAATTTTGTTCTTCTGGCATACGATTGGGAATAAAATGCTCACCTTGCTATCAAATGCTTTTTCTAATTTGAACCTCACTGATATGGAAACTTGCTATAAATTATTTAGAGCAGATATTATTAAGGGAATGCGTTTAGAAGAAAAAAGATTTGGGTTTGAACCGGAGGTTACTCAAAAAATTGCAAGAGTTAAAAATATAAGAATTTACGAGGTGGGTATATCTTACTATGGTCGCACATATGATGAAGGCAAAAAAATTGGATGGAAAGACGGATTTAGAGCGATACATTGTATTATTAAATACGGTTTATTCAAACGTTAATGATTTAATTCAAATTTAATTTTTAAGAAAATTATGCTGATAAAATGGCGTGTGCCAAAAACAATACAGTGGATTGTTAGATTGTTTTTTATTTATCTGATTATTTTTACCGCATTCAGAATGGCAACTGTGGTTTGTTTTAAACCACAATCAATTGGATTCATTGAATTGATTCCATCTTTTTGGCTGGGTTTGAAATACGATTTGAGATGGATTGCCATTGTATTATCACCCATCGTTATTCTTTCAACCTACTATAAATTGTCGCCTTTTTATAGTGAAAAAATGAAGAAAATCTGGACCATTTATTTGGGCATCATTACTTTATTGGTGTTGTTTTTTTATGGTGCCGATTTTGGTCAATTCGCTTACATTAATGCCCGACTCAATGCAGATGCGCTCATATTCGCAGAAGATCCCAAAGAAAGTTTGGAAATGGTTTGGCAGAGTTATCCAATTATTTGGATTTTAATTTCATTATTTGTTGCGGTATTAGTCATTTATAAATTGTTCAATAAAACACATGTTGTTGTTGAAGATAATAACAGCAACATTCATAAGTTTGATTACAGAAGAAGATGGCATCTAGCTGCACTGATATTAATGAGTTGGTTCATTTATGGTTTTTTAACAGCTGCTCCACTTAATTTTTTAAGGGCATTTCGTTTGAATGAAGAGTTTAAAAGCAATCTGGCATTGAATCCATTACAGAATTTTTTTACTACATTAAGTTTTCGTGATCCTGATTATAATACGAGTCAGAATTTATATTATAACACTATTGCTACTTTTTTAAACATAGATTCACCTGAAAGAAAGCTTTTCTATTACAATAGGGTATTACATCCAGATAGTAAAGCCATCGAAAGCCAGCCAAATGTGGTTTTGGTGATTTGTGAGAGTTTCAGTATGTATAAAAGTAGCATGAGTGGAAATGAATTGAATGCCACTCCTTATTTCAATAATTTATGTAAGCAAGGTATTTTCTTTGACAGGTGTTTTTCACCAACCTTCGGTACCGCAAGAGGTGTATTTGCTACCATTACAGGAATACCTGATGTACAGCTCAGTAAGTTTGCAACAAGAAATGAAGCATCAGTAAATCAACGAACCATCATCAATGATTTTCAAGGATACGACAAATATTATTTCATTGGTGGACGCAGTCAGTTCAATAATTTCAGCGGCCTGATTAAAAATATCAATGATGTAAAAATATTTGAAGAAGGAAGTTATAAGTCTCCCAAAATGAATGTTTGGGGGATCAGTGATAAGAATCTTTTTTTGGAAGCCAATGGTGTGTTGGCCAAACAGAATAAACCGTTTTTTGCCATCATCCAGACTGCTGATAATCACCGTCCGTTTGATATTCCTATAGAGGACAATGATTTTGTACAGCAAACAATTGCTGATGAGGAACTCAAAAAAAATGGATTTGAGTCATTAAAGGAATACAATGCATTTGCGTATACGGATTACTGTTACCGCAAGTTTATTGAAGCAGCGAGTAAAGAAAGTTATTTCAACAATACCATTTTTGTTTTTGTTGGTGACCATGGAGTGGAAGGGAATGCTTCTGCGGTATATCCTAATGCCTGGACAGAACAGCGATTGAGTGATGAGCATATCCCGCTTTTATTTTATGCGCCTTATTTATTAAGCCCCCAATTGCACAAGGAGCCGGTTTCACAAATAGATGTATTGCCTACCATTGCTGGAATGATTCAGCAGCCTTATTTAAATACAACGATGGGCCGCGATTTGCTTAACTCAGAGAAGAAAGATAACGCTGCGTTTATTATTTATCATGCCCCAGGTTGGATAGGAGTCGTTGGCGATGATTATTTCTATAGAAAAAATATTAGAATCAAAAAAGAAGAATTGGTTCCTGTAAAATCAGGGCTGCCTACACTAACAAAAGAACAAACTGATTCTTTAAAAAATCATTTTTCGTTGTTGACATCTGCTATTTATGAAACTTCGAGGTGGATGTTGTTGAATAATAAAAATGAAAAGAAATAAAATGAGGAATAACCACGAATTCACGAATTTCTTGCAATGTTCCATCGGAACATCTCGTCTTTAGCCCGAAATGGTAAATGATAAGGTTCGTTCCATAGGAACGTTTCGTGTTGTTTAGCCACGAATTCACGAATTGTTTTTTTGAATTTTTATAACCACGAATTGATGAATTATTTCGCGCAAAGTTCGCAAGGGGGCAAATACGCAAAGGGTATTTCACAAATACACTCCACCTTCGGTGGGATTAAGGAAATTGCCACGAATTCACGAATTTTAGTTCATGAGAAAATGACTATTTCATTTCCTCAATCCCACTTTTACATTCAATATTTTATATTCAATATTTTACATTTTATAACCACGAATTCACGAATTTCTTGCAATGTTCCATCGGAACATCTCGTCTTTAGCCCGAAATGATGATTGAAAAGTTTCGTTCCATAGGAACGTTTCGTAAGATGGGATTTTTAATTTGTCATTTTTTTTCAGCAACAATAATCATCCTTGGTGATACGGTTTCATCATATCGGCCGAAATCATAATTGCCGTAAACGGATTTTATATAAAGTCCATGCATGTTGAATAAAGTTTCAAAATCTCCGGCAGTAAATTTTTGTACTTCCTCCACAAATACCATTGAATTAGAAACAGCGGGGTCGTCAATAATTATTTTCTTATAAAATTTATGATCATCATGCCAACGAATGATTGAGAATTTGATGCCGTCGATATTTTTTTCTTCGCTATGAACGATATGAGACGTGGCAAAATCAGTATTAATATAGTCTATGATAAACGACCCTCCTTTTACCAGTGATTGTGCAATGGTTCGGATGGCATTTTCATTTTCTTTATTGGTTTTGAAATAACCAAAACTTGTAAAAAAATTGAAAGCGTAATCGAAATAATTAATCCAGAAAGGTAACCTCATGTCATGGGTGTAGAAATGAAGATTTTCTTTTTCATTTTCAAGAGCTTCTGCAATGCTGCTTTCGCTGAGGTCGATACCTGTTACGTCAAATGGGTAGGTAGCAAGATGAAAAGCATGCCTTCCTTTACCACAAGCGATATCAACTATTTTTGAGTGATCAGGAATTTGTAATTGAGTGATAAGTTGGTCTATCACTGTAATAGCCTCATTTTCATCTCGGTTTTTGTATAAAATATGGTAATAAGGAGAATTGAACCAATCTTTGAACCAGTTTTCTTGCATGCTGCAAAATTAAGCTTTGGTAATTTAAAAAAAGTACCCATTTTAAAGCGGGATATATTATTCATTCAAAATTTAAAAGTAAAAAGTAAAAAATCAAGAATATTCATTTTTAAATTTTGAATTTTCACCCCGAGATTTCGGGGCAAGCTTTTTGAATTTCTAATGCTTTTATTCTCATCCTGGGTTGTTATTTCACATTATCTCATGTGAATTCACGAATGATGTTTGTCATTGATGCCATTAACTCGTAACTCTTTGTTATATTTGTAATCCAAAAAATTGGTGTTACATGTCATTGATCAAGAGCATTTCGGGAATAAGAGGAACAATAGGAGGCCGTACCGGAGATAACCTCACCCCGCCTGATGTTGTTAAGTTTACTGCTGCATACGGAACTTGGTTAATGCAGGCTTCTGAAAAAAAGAAATCTAAGCATAACTTCAAAGTTGTGGTAGGAAGAGATGGACGTATTAGTGGCGAAATGGTAAAAAGTCTAGTGAGTTCTACATTATGTTCTTTAGGTATTGATGTGATTGATTTGGATTTCAGCACTACACCTACTGTAGAGATGGCGGTAACCATTTTAAAAGCAGATGGCGGCATCATTCTTACAGCCAGTCACAATCCCAAAGAGTGGAATGCTTTGAAATTACTCAATAATAAAGGAGAATTTATAAGTGGTGAAGATGGCCGTATGATTTTAGAAATTGCTGAAAAAGAAGCTTTCAATTTTGCTGATGTAGATAAACTAGGAAACATAGAGGCCAACAACGACATGCTGGCCGCACATATTGATGAGATTCTGTTGAACAAAATGGTTGACAAAAAAGCCATCACAGAAGCTAATTTCAGAATTGTTGTAGATGCTGTAAACAGTACAGGCGCATTGGCAGTTCCTGCTATTTTAAAAGCATTGGGTGTAGAAGATATCATTGTTATCAATGAAGATGTCACTGGCCATTTTGCCCACAACCCTGAACCACTTCCCGAACACCTTACAGAATTAAGTCGTGCTGTAGTTTCCAAAAAAGCTCATTTGGGCATTGCGGTTGATCCTGATGTAGACAGACTTTGCTTTGTTTGCGAAGATGGATCCATGTTTGGAGAAGAATATACTTTAGTGGCAGTCGCTGATTATGTGTTGAGTAAGAAACCCGGAAATACAGTAAGTAATATGTCTTCGACTAAAGCACTTAAAGACATAACGTTGAAGCATAAAGGTGAATATTTTTCAAGTGCAGTTGGTGAAGTGAATGTGGTCAATAGAATGAAAGAAGTAAATGCTGTAATCGGTGGCGAAGGTAACGGCGGAATCATTCTTCCTGAACTTCATTATGGAAGGGATGCTTTAATCGGCATAGCTCTTTTTCTTTCACATCTGGCTAAGTCTAAAAAAACAACCAAACAACTTCGTAACACATATCCTGATTATTTTATCAGCAAAAATAAAATCACGCTAGAGCAAAATATTGATGTGAAATCTGTGTTTGATAAAATAAAAAAGAAGTACAAATCTCAGCCCGTAAATACAGAAGATGGTTTGAAAATTGAATTTGATAATGATTGGGTTCATCTTCGCACAAGCAATACAGAGCCAATAATCAGAATCTATGCTGAAAGTAATTTTGAAACTACTGCCGATAATATCGCAATGAGATTGATTAGAGATATACAGGAGTCGATAATTTAGGCATTCCGCTTAAACCAATAAACTTATGAGCCGGATTTATTTTGACAATGCTGCTACCACTGCGTTGGATTCCCAAGTTCTAGAGGCCATGATGCCTTATCTGACTGAGAAATTTGGTAACCCTTCTTCCATTTATTCTTACGGAAGAGAATCCAAGCTCGCCATTGAACAAGCTAGAAAATCAGTTGCTAAAAATCTAAATGCACATCCTTCAGAAATTTTTTTTACTAGCGGTGGAACAGAAAGTAATAACACGGCTATCCAAACTTCGGTAAGAGATTTACACTGTGAACATATTATCACATCTCCAATTGAGCATCATGCCGTAACACATACAGTTGAACATCTCGACAATACAGATCATGTAAAAGTAAGTTATGTGAAATTGTTGCCTAACGGGCATATCAACCTCGAACATTTAGAAAAGTTACTCGCTCACGCAAATGCAAAAACGCTGGTGTCGCTAATGCATGCCAATAATGAAATTGGCAATATGCTAGATATACATGCAGTAGGAAATCTTTGTAAAAAATACAATGCTTTATTTCATACAGATACGGTTCAAACGGTAGGACATTTCCCATTAGATTTAAGAAATACACCAGTACATTTTATCACCGGTGCTGCACATAAATTTCATGGTCCAAAAGGTGTTGGACTTTTATACATCAATGAAAATGTGAGAATCAAACCGTTTATTTTTGGAGGTGGACAAGAAAGAAACATGCGCGCAGGAACAGAAAATTTATATGGCATTGTAGGTTTCGCCAAAGC
>CANGEZ010000045.1 GCA_947452875.1 Chitinophagaceae bacterium | reverse complement strand
TAGAACTAAAACTACTTTCCTTCATACGATTTTAAATAGGCAAGCATTTTTTTATGCAAATCTTCCAAAGCTTTTTTATAATCTCCATCATCCACCACATTTACTTTTTCTAGCGGATCTTTTACATAATCATACAATTCTCTTTTGTAAATTCTGCTGTCTGCATAAGGTTGCGTGCTAGTAAAACTATTGTTAAACCAAATAGTATAACGGTATTTATCAGTTCTTAAACTATAGCCCATCAACTTACCGTCGGTATATCCTAACTCTTTGAATTCAGTTCCTTTCAATTTCCTTGGATACTGGCTCATCGCATAGTCATTAACGGTAGCAGACTTATTTTGCATCACCGGTTTCAAACTTTTTCCTTGTAACTGAGTAGGAATAGGCAAATTAGCCAGATCACAAATGGTAGGGAACACATCAACATGTTCTGACAATGAAGTTGATTTGCCTGGCTTCAAACCAGGAGCAGCAAAAATTAATGGTGCTCTTGTAGCCTGTTCAAAATTGGTATGCTTTCCCCACATATCATGATCACCAAGATGCCATCCATGATCGCCCCATAATACAATAATTGTGTTGTCAAGTGTTCCTAAAGAATCTAAAGTATTCAACAAAATACCTACTTGCGCATCAACGTAAGAAACTGCAGCATAATAAGCATGTACCAATTCTTTTTGTTTTTCAACTTTCAAACCCGCTCTTAAATCTTCTTTTGGATAAGTTGTAAAAGCAGGAATATCAGTATAATTTCTTAACTCACCTGATGATTCATACGCAATGAAAACTTCATTTTTTGAATGTTCTTGAAATTCTGCTATCGGCATGTCTTCTCTTTTATACAAATCCCAATATTTCTTTGGAGACACAAAAGGAAGATGTGGTTTGTGAAAACCGCAGGCAAAAAAGAAAGGCTTTTTATCTTTTGATAATTCAATGATGGCTTTTTTTGCAATCAACGCACTCACACCATCTTCGTAAGCATTATCCGGTAAATCCAAACATTCAGAAGAAGGCTTTACAGCACCAGATGTAGATTCTCCATCATCTGCTTTTTTATCTTTATCAGACGCTGGTGCTTCTGCGTTAATAGCAGCTTTTGTTTCAGGTGATTGATAATGTTTTTTTGCAGGAAAACCTAAGCCATTTGCATAGTCACTTTCTTTTGGTGTCAAGAAAGGAATGCTCCATGAAGGTTCGTCATTTTTTTTGTCAATACATGAAGGATGATATATTTTTCCAACACCGGCAGTGGTATAACCTTGTGTAATCAAGTATTGAGGCAAGGTTACAATATCAGGAACTACGTCACGCATTTTTGTTTTTAAATCCCAAACCTTTGTTGCATCCGGACGCATACCTGTCATCAAACTCGCACGCGTAGGTCCGCAAACAGCTTGCTGACAATAATTATTCAGAAACACGGTTCCCATGGCAGCCAATCTGTCGATGTTAGGTGTTTTAATCAAATTGTTTCCATAGCAACCCAATTCGGGTTTCAAATCATCAACGGCAATGAACAAAATGTTGGGCTTGGATTTTTTTTGTGCGAACACCGCTGTATTGAAAATTCCAATTGAAATAACAGCAATTAATAAACGTAGTTTCATTTTTAATTTTAAATAGTGATTTAATTATTTTAGTTGACAATCATTTTAATATTAGAAATTTTATTGTTGATGACAGCTTTTAGAAAGTAAATACCTTTCGACAAACCATTATTATCAATTTGAATCAATCTATCACCTGATAACTGCAATTCGTTATTTAGAATTGATTTTATTTTCTTGCCGCTAACATCAAAAAGTGAAATTGAAACTTTTGAATCCTCTGTTAATAAATAACGCAAATTGGCAAATTGGTTTGATGGATTAGGAAACAATTCTAGCATTGCATCTGTAATTTGATTAGGCGTATTTTCAATTCCACCTTTTGCTGCACTTGTTGATTGTATTTGAAACTGCATCCAATCTCCAGAACAAGTATAATTGGCTGTACCTGCCGAGCTGTATACTCTTAATCTTATTTCTCCTGTTGCTGAAATATAATTTGCAGGAGAATTTTGTGAATTGGTAATAGTAACATCTGTTGTTGAAACAGATCTGCTATCTATCTGAACCCAAGCAGCAGTGACAAAATTGTATAAATAAAGTACCTGGGTTTTTGATGCAGAATTCTTGCCATCATAAGTAACAGTTAGCTTAGTAACAGTTGAAGGAGCCTGTGTAATAAATATACTTCCATACCAATCCAATTTTCGTGTACCCGTGGTCGTTGAATTTACTACATAATAGCTGGAATTATTGGTAGCTAAATCTCCAAACGCACCGCTATTTAAAGAGCCTGACAAAATTGTTGTTGATGTTGGAACATAAGTATAAGTCTTGGTTACCGTTAATGTCTGATTAACACTGGTTGCTGCATAATAAGTTGTGTTGCCGCTTTGAGAGGCAGTAATCACAGCTGTTCCTGTCCCAACAATGTGAATGTTATTATTTACAATTGTAGCTACTGTTATATTGGAACTTGTATAAGAAATGGCCAACGCTGAATTTGTTGTAGCACCTGGAGCAAAATCTGCATCGCCAAATGTTTTTGCAGGAAGCGCAGCAAATGTTATGGTTTGTGCAATACCAGTAACGGTTAAGGTTTGTGAAACTGAAGGCGCTGCTAAATATGTAGCATTGCCGGTTTGAGAGGCAGTAATTACAGAAGTACCAAAACCAACTATATGAATATTATTATTTACAATTGTTGCCACAGCAGTATTTGAACTCGTATATACAACAGCCAAGCCTGAAGTAGCCGTTGCTGCGGGATTGAAGTCAGGAGTAGCATTTACAACTTTTGAAGGTATTGCAGTAAAACTAATTGTTTGTGAAAGTCCGGTCACTGTTAATGTTTGAGTCACAGCGGTAGCAGGACTAAACACAGCATTACCCGACTGCGATGCGGTAATAACAGCACTGCCGTAACCAACGATGTGAATGTTGTTGTTAATTATGGTTGCTACTGCGTTATTTGAACTAGTGTAAGTTACTTGCAAACCTGAAGTTGAGGTAGCACCTGGATTAAAGTCAGCCGCATTGGCAGCCTTTGAAGGGATAGCAGAAAAGCTTATTGTTTGAGAGCGAAGTACAATTATCGGTTTACCGGCTCCAACATCATTTGAATCCAAAGGGAAATTTGAAACCATGCCTGTTCCATTTATCTCATCACAACCGACATCAAAAATTGAAGAACGCGTTTGACCTTGCGCATCAAGATTGCCAATAATTGAACTATAATAACTAGTATTAATCGATGCATCTTGAACATTCGAAGGAGCTGATAAAATTCCATTTACTCTTGAGCCAAAGGTTAGAGTTGTATTTGTAAATCCAGTTGTGTTAGTAATTCCTAGGCCTGCAGGAGCGTTGTAAATATTGCCTTCAGCAAAATAAGTCATCAGCGTATTTGTTGGTTCTAGATAAACTGCCTGACCGGAAGTCATTTTAATTACATTGTTGGCAATCGTAGTCCCCAAAGGTTGATTCAAAGCCATACCGGCATCGTAGTTACCAAGCTTAATTCCAGGACCACCAGAGCAATTCACAATTGTATTATTTACTATCAGTGCGCTATCTGAAGGAAGATAAGCTCCATTTAAAACCAAAGGATTTAAACTGTCGGCTGAAGAATAAGTTCCATTATAAGTTACGATTGGACATCTGATGGAACTCAAACTACCTGAAGTGCCTAAAAGGCCTTCACAATAATTATTATAAACTTTATGCCCTTTATCAATAATTCTGATGCCATAAGAACCAGTTTTGGTAGGATCATCATTAATAAAGAAATTACCATAGACGCTACAATATTTGCCCATTCTTAAAGTAAGTCCTCCGTTACAATTTTTAAAAGTGTTATAACGATATGTATTGTAGTAAGATTTATTAGAAACAATTTCCATCTCTGCTTGAGTCATCCCTTCAAATAAATTATATTCAATAGTGTTGTAACCAAAAGTTCTTGAATTATTTCCTACACCCACACGAATGGTTTCGCCACCATTTCCCCCCATATAACTTCTTCCTTTAAAGTAATTAGAATCTATCCTATGAAATGTTGAAACTGATCTGTCGGGGAAATTTGCGTTGCTATACCAAACCACAACAGTAGCACGTGCGTTTGATTTATTGATAAAAGTGCAATGATCTAATCTGTTGTTCGTACCAAAAAGAGCTACCCATTCATTTTCTACCGAATCAATTGAATTGTAATTGTCAAAAGTAATGTTAGATACTCTTGAATAGTATGCAAGAATATTTGATGTTGTTCTGAATGATACAACAGCATTAGTTCTTGAATTACCATTGGCGAATTTGAAACCGTTAATATGAATCTTATACCCTGAGAACATTAAATAAGTTGAATCTGTAAAAATCACATTTGATTGGGTTTGGGCCATTACAACTATCCAAGCACTTGTAGCATTTCCATTTGTATTGTTCAATGAAATTTTGCCCCAGTTGTAACTACCATTGGCAATTACAATAGTATCACCCGGCAATGCTGTTGTAAATGTCGAGGTCAAAGTTGACAACGAGTTAACAGTAGTTTTTGCTGCTTGAGTTTGTTTTACGTGTAAAAGCATGACACATAAAAACACAATTAGGAATTGGCTTTTCATTTTCTTTGTTGGTTTTATTGGTTTTTGAATTTCAAAGTATAATTCCAAAATTCATACCTTAAATTCAAAATAAAAAACTGATAACGCCTTATCAACAATTGTTAATAAGTTTAA
The DNA here is from genome assembly GCA_947452875.1 of Chitinophagaceae bacterium. GTDB lineage: Bacteria > Bacteroidota > Bacteroidia > Chitinophagales > Chitinophagaceae > Ferruginibacter. The sequence continues at coordinate 6,712 of CANGEZ010000045.1, read as the reverse complement.
TGGAAATACTTAGTTTTTAAAGGGATCTAGACTCAAAATAAAATCTATTATATTTTTTCCTAACTCATTATTTTTTTCTTTTGTAAATTTTCCATGTCCACCATCTGGCACGGTTATTAACTCTGCTCTTACACCAACAGACTTGTATTTTTCTAACAATTGCTGTGATTGTAATAACGGAACTGTTGAGTCTGCATCACCATGAATGATTAAAGTTGGCGGTGATTTTTTGTTTACATACCAGATGGGAGAAACTGACTTTGCAAAAGCTTCATCATTCTTTTTAGCACCTAACCAATCGCCAGGAGATCTACTTTTTCTAACAGCAGTTCCATAATCATTGTAAGCCCAAGCCCAAACATCTGTTATGCCCCATTTGTCGATGATAGCTGCAACCTTAATATTTTCTACACCTTGGCAATTGGAATCAAACAAATGATTATTGGCCAGCAAACCAGTCATCAATGCCAAATGACCACCAGCAGAACCACCCATTACCACAATTTTATTAATGTCTATATTAAATCGTTTTGCATTCTGAATCAGAAAAATCAAGGCACATCTTGCATCTTCCACAGCAGCCGGAGCCGTTGCATAATTAGTCATTCTGTATTCAATGTTTGCCACAGCAATGCCAGCTTTAAAAAATGGTGTAAATCCTCCTTGATTTTCTTTTACACCATTCTTCCATCCACCGCCATGAATATTGATAACAACAGGCGTTGGTTTTGATGATGTAGGTTGATAGTACAAATCCATTCTACCCTGCCAGTCTCCTACTTTTGTATACATCTCATCGAGATTAGCTTTAAAGTCTGCAGGATATTCAACAAGCTTGTATTTTTTTAATGAATCAGGTATATCGGTAGCCTGTTGTGCAGAGACATTTGTTACCAATAAAAATTGAAACATTAAAACAAAAAGTATGTTTGGTAATTTAAGCTGCATTTTAATAACCAGGATTTTGTGGAATAATGATATTTGTATTGTTATCTATCTCGCGCTGTGGAATAGGAAGCAACATTCTATCAGTTCTTACCAAAGCCTGTAATTCAGACAAGGTGAAATTTTGAGGATATTTGGAATAATGACCACTGTACATCAAAGCATAATGATTCTTCAAAGTTTGTTCGGCTGTAATTGTTGTGAATGTTGTATTAAATCGCAATAAATCAAACCATCTTTGATTTTCAAATGCGAACTCTAGTCTTCTTTCATTTGACAAAGCTGTTTCAAATTTCAAAGTAGTATTTACAGAAGTAGTTGTCAATAATACCTGACCTGATCTCGCTCTTACATTATTAATCAAAGTTAAACTTGATGGAACATTTCCTTGTGCTTCTGCAAGCATTAGCAACACATCTGCATAACGAATTACCGGCCAGTCATTTTCACCGTCATCAACATAAACCAAATTTGAAATGTATTTTTTCGCATACACTTTTGAATAATAATGACCAATATTAAATGTATCTCTTGGATCAGCCGTATTATAGCTACTTTCCAATTCAGAAGCAGGATAATTATAACCATTACCATCCCCATTTACAATAGCCAATCCGCTATTTGTTGGCGCAAACAAATTGGCAAACGGAGAACCTAATCCTAGTTTACCTGACTTGTATCTAACAGCAAACAAGATTTCGGAATTCATTTCATTTATAGTAGAAAAAACTGCAGCATAATTTGGTTGTAAACTGTATCCGCTATTTGAAATAACATCCTGTAAAAGTACAGTTGCTTCAGCCTTTCTATTTAATGTAAGATATACTTTAGCCAACAATGCTTTAGCAGCCCAGCTATTGGCACGACCTAAATCTCCATTGGTAATACTGCTAAAAGATGAACTATTTCCATTTGTAATCGCATTTTGTAAATCAGCAATGATCAACTTATAAATTTCATCTACACTTGATCTGTTAATCAATTTAGCAGCAGCAGGTGAAACAGGTTCGTGGATTAAAAAAACACCACCAAATAAACGTACCAAATTGAAATAGTGATAAGCCCTGATGAATGATGCCTGTGATGAAATTCTTTTTCTATCTGTGAGAGATACTGGAATTTTGATAGAATCGTATGTTATACTGCTATCCGAAGTATGATAATTTACTGCAAGATTATACATCACCTTATTTACGTTGTAAATATTATAGTACGTGTGCAACCAGTAATCGTATATCCCTGAGTGGTATGTAGAAGGCACAAATAAATCCAAATCTGATAACTCTTTATTATCCGAACTGGCGCTGGTAGGATTTCCCATAATTGAATTATCACTTCTTAACTCTGTAAGCGACCATTCATTAAACATAGGTTTTTGCATTCCATTATAGCAGCCATTAAGCGCAAGGTCAACTTCAGCAACATTTTTATAAAACGACTGGTCATATAAATTTGAAGATGGATATACATCAATAATTTTTTTACAACCGGCCATTATGATTAAAGCCAATGACCCCATTAAAAATATTTTCTTATTCATATTATTTTTTTAAAAAATTAAAAATTCAAATCTACACCAACCATAAATGTTCTTGGTATTGGGAATCCTCCTCTTTGATAACCTCCTAATAGAGCAGAACTGTATGGTCCAGTATCACTTCTGTATTCAGGATTAATTCCTCTATAACCTTTTGCATGATGGAAATATAAATTCTGAATACTAACATAAGCCCTCAATCCTGATAATCTGTATTTGCTAACTTTAGATTCGTCAAATTTATAACCGATGTTTACTTCACGTAATGAATAATAAGAAGCATCCTCAACAACATAATCAGTCAACATCCAATTGAATGAAGCCTTATTATAAGCAGGTGTTTTTCCATCACCAGGGAACATAGGAGAAACCCAGCGATTTACATTGTAAGATTTCACTAACTTCTTTATATCATCATAATTAGGATCGCCATTTATTATCTGACCGCCTTGTACACCCTGGAATGTAAAAGTCAAATCGAAATTTTTATAATTAATTTTATTGGTTATACCCCAGGTGAAATCAGGATAAGGAGAACCTATCACAGTTCTGTCTTTATTGTCGATAACGTGATCGCCATTCACATCAACTAATTTTAATTGACCTGGAATAAAAACATAAGAAAGCGGACTAGACAATCCATTGGCTTTGGCTGTATCTATTTGAGATTGAGATAACCACACGCCATCAGTTTTAAATCCATAAAATTGCACCAATGGATTTCCAACTTTGTTTTGATACAACTCATTTCTTTCACCTTCGTTGAGCAAATAAGCTTCATTTCCCAATTCTAGGATTTTGTTTTTAGTGTGAGAAATGTTCGCAGAAGTTGTCCATTTAAATTCTCCACTAGTTACATTTATGGTATTGATTTGAAGTTCAATTCCTGTATTTCTAAGTTTGCCGATATTATTCCAACTTAAAGGAACGCCTGTGAAAGCCATAGACGACTGTTGCAACAACAAACGATCTGTTTGAGATTTATAATAATCTGCAGAAAAACTGATTTTATTATTAAATATTGAAACATCCAATCCCACATTGCCTTGATAAGTACTTTCCCAAGTGATATCCGGATTCGACCTTATTGTAGGAGATGTTGCCTGACCACCAGTTGTATTTCCAGTTCCGTTTCCAAAAGAATAATTAGCTGCATACATTAAATCATAAAATCCAAAATCCAAAATCCTGTTGTTACCAGACTCTCCGAAACTTGTTCTCAATTTGAGTTTTGAAACCCAATTCACTTTCTTCATGAATTTCTCTTTATCAAGTAACCAACCGGCTGAAATTGAAGGGAAGGTCCCCCATTTGTGACCAGGTCCAAAGTAAGAACTTCCATCTGTTCTAAAACTTCCTGAGAATAAATATTTACTCTTGTAGGTATAATTTACCCTTCCAAGGAATGATAAAAGTCCTACTCTGTTTTTAGTGCTGAAAGTACCAGATTTGTCTATAATAGTAGCGTTATTTAATGTTCTGATATTATTATCTGGGAAGTCTAATCCAGTTACTTGATTTTTATTTACAGTAGTCTTTTGAGCAGTGAAACCCACAAATGCATTTACTGTATGCTCTTTTGCAATTTTATTAAATGTCAAGGTATGTTCATTTAATAAATCTAAAGAAGTGTTATTGGCGAAAACCCCTTTGCTGACTAACCCATCTGCTTCAGCATTTTTATTTGACCAATTCAATCCATTATTGTAAATAAAATATGAAGATGCCAGCATTTTGTAATCAAGATATTTTGAGATTTTTACTGTTAAATCAGCAGAACTTTGTAATCTGTAATTAGAAGAGTTGATTGAAGTGTTAGCCAGTATTGATAATGGAGAATTTGTTCCAGAAGGAAAAGGATCATTGGTTGAACCTGGTCCTAAATTCCAATAGCTTCCATCAGGCATGTAGCCTTCGTAATGAATATTATTGAATTGTCGAGGTTGTGCATAATCTCCAACATTAATATTAGACCACTGTGATAGTTGATGAATAGCTTGAATGGTTAAATCGTTATGATATATCGGCATAAAGCTTGGATACCTTACGAAAGTTGTATAATTAACTGAAGGAGATTCTTTATTATCATAAGATGGATTGATATTTAAAACCAATTTCACCTTCTTACTTAGGGTAATATCAAATTTTGAACGAAAGTTTAATTTATCATATTCACTATTTTTCATCATCCCCTGATCTTTAGAGTATCCTCCAGAAATGTAATATTTAATATCTCCTTTTCCACCTGTTGCGCTTAAATTAATATTTTGAACCAATCCGGTTCTTAATCCTTGGCTCTGCCAATCTGTTCCTTTACCACCTAACATTGTATTTTCAATGATATAACCGGCTCTGTCATTACTAATCGCAACTGCTGTTCCAGTTGGAGGTGTAACACTTGGATCTTGTGCTTTTAAAGAAGCTTCATAAAAAAGATGATTCATGTATTCAGTGGTAGAAAAAACATCGTATCTCATGTAATCGTCCTTTGCTCCAATTGAATATTTGAAATTGTATTTAGGCTTATCAACTTTTGCCGATTTAGTAGTTATCAAAATAACACCACTAGCTCCTCTTGAACCGTAGATAGCGGCTGAAGCAGCATCTTTTAATACTTCAACAGATTCTACATCAGACATATTGACGAAAGCAAGTCCATCTGGAACGGGCTGCCCGTCAACAACCACCAAAGGATCTGCACCTGCGTAAATGGAGCTTATACCTCTTACTGAAACCTTTGGTGCAGCACCAGCCTCTGAACTTGTATTTTGAATTTGAACACCGGCAATTTTTCCTTGCAATGCTTGATCTAGTCTTGATACTGGAGCCTCATCTAATTTTTCATCTTTGAATTTGCTGATAGAACCTGTAACATCAGACCTTCTTTGAGTACCATAACCAATAACAACTACTTCTGCATTATCTGTAGAAGCCGGCACCATGGCAACAATAATCGTATCAGTAGTTTTATCCACTATTGTAGTTTGAGTGGAATAACCGATGCTCGAAAAAATCAAAATAGACTTTGAGGATTTCAAACTGAGTTTGAAAAAACCATCACTTTTTGTAGCTGCACCAGTTTTGGATTTATCAACCATTATATTAACGCCCTCTATAGGTTGTTTTGTGTTTTTATCAATCACTTTTCCCACTACTTCTCTTTTTTGAGCATGAGAAAAGCTGATAAATAAACAGGATAACAATAAAGCACAAACGATTTTTTTCATTTTATTTCCTTTAGTCGATTAATGTAGTTAGATGATAAATTGATGTCTTGGATTTTTCTTCACCAAGTATTTTATTGATTGCTTCACGGCAATCTTTGCAATTGTATTTATAAAATGCCTGGGCTAATAATGGTGTTGCATTATCTTCAAATTCAAAAGGCTTGATTTGTTGTCCAAACCATTCTTTGTCCTTTGCCAGATAAGGCTTCATGACTTCGAAAGTTTTTTTGATAGACCTTCCTGAAGTTGATGTGTAATTCCAGAAATCTTCATTAATAGAAATAGCCATATTGGCTACATTGAAAAGAGGCTCTAGCATGAAAGCCATGTAATGCAATGAGATGGTTCTCTCCATTTCAGCAGGAAACAAACCAGTCGTATCCATTTGCATTTCCAATCTTGATTTAAGACTATTTAAAGTATTAAGGGCTATTTCATCATTACCGGTAAACAATGCAAATGATAGCTTCTGCTCATCATACCAAACACCATGATTGTTCTTAGCTTTGTATTCTTCGATTCCATTTTTACTAGTCATCAACCATTGTAAAAAATCATTGAACCATTTTTCCATTCCTTTTTGATCACTAGATTTCCAACTTTTGGAACCGTTCATCAAACCTACTGCATCCACAACACTAGTAAGAATTCTGCTTTCAATGATTCCAATTCCTCTCCCATCATTTTTTCCTTTTACCGCCTGTGCAAAATTTAAATTGGGATTCATTCTAGTATCAGGATTCAAAAACCATGTTTGCAAAATCTGGGTTGCTTTATCTGCATATTTATTATCATCAGAAAAATAATAAGCCAAAGCCAATACTTCAATATCCCTTGACATCCAAACCATATTTGATTTATCCTTATAATCTTCTACTTCCGGATTAATTTGACCATCTTTTCTGATATAAGGAAGACCATCAGATTTTGAAGGATCGGGCCAAAAGTAAATAGCCAAGCTCATGTAATCATGCATATCACCACTTGGAGGTGTTTGCTTTTT